>CAMGFF010000285.1 GCA_946055125.1 uncultured Prevotellaceae bacterium
GGTGGAAGGCGGCTGGAGCCTCACCTACAATGCCAACCTTGAGTACCAGGGCAACAGCGTGTGGAAAGCAACACTCGACCTCAACCGCATCTCCACCCTCTCCGACCCTGAGCGCTTCATCTTCGTGATGAACAAATCGTGGACCTACTCAATAAAGCGAGTGGCAGGCACAGTGG
Organism: uncultured Prevotellaceae bacterium; assembly: GCA_946055125.1. GTDB lineage: Bacteria > Bacteroidota > Bacteroidia > Bacteroidales > Muribaculaceae > CALZFJ01. Next base: position 177 of record CAMGFF010000285.1, read on the forward strand.
AGAGCGTGGCGCTGGCCTCCGACGGCTACGCAATGGAGGACATCCGCCTCAACCACGGCCGCTATACCATCACCCTCGACCTGCGCGACTACACCTACACCATAGAGTCGCCCGACGGCACAATCGACCCCTGGCGTATCAGCGTGATGGGCTCATCGGTGTCGAACGGCCAAGGAGCCACCGACAACCAGGGCTACGCCTACATGCTCGGCCAGCTGCTCAACACGCGCTACACCGATGGAAGCACCACCAATCCATTCTACACCTCAAGCATAGCAATCAATGGCAACAACACCATTAACCTGCTCGACCGCTACAACGACCTCATTCATGAGTTTGGCCGCTATGTAATCTATGGCGTGTCGCTGGGCAACGAGGGAATCCACGGCGCAGCCAACCAGAAGCAGGTATTTGAGCAATTCAAGACCAATATGCTCACGCTCATTGACAAAGCCCGCACCGACGGCAAATATCCCGTGGTGATGAACAACTACACACGCGGCGACTTTGAGGAGAGCGACTACGAATATGTGAAGAAGATGAACATGCTCATTCACGAGTGGGACGTGCCATCGGTGAACCTTCTCGGAGCCATCGACAATGGCGCAGGACGCTGGGCCGACGGCTACCAGAATGGCGACGACATTTACCACCCATCGACAGAGGGACACGCAGAACTCTTCTATGCCATTGTGCCATCGCTCTTCGATGCCGTGGCTGCCGGCAAGGAGCAGCCGGTGCGCTCACAGGGCAACAGCTACACACTTGCTGCCGGCAAGAAGCTCACCTTCTCACCCGAGAACGTGGCGCACTCCTTCACACTTGCACTAACACTTGGCAGCGCTGCCACGGGACGTGTGCTCACCGTGGCCACCGAAGATGGCACAGCCACAATAGAGATTGATGCGGCCGGCACTATCACCTACACAGCCGCCGGCGGCACAACCATAGCGGGAGCAATCGACAAGGCGGCCGAGTGGAACACCATCACCCTCACGCACTACTATGCGCAGGGCCGCACCCTGCTCTATGCTGGAACCGAATTGCAGGGCGAGGTGGCCGAGAAGGTGGTGCCACAAGAATTTGAGATAGGAGCAGCCGCAAGCAGCATGAAGCTCGGCGAGGTGATGTTCTATCGCTCGGCGATGAACGCCATGGAGGTGGAGGCACTCAATGCCGGCAAGATGCTCAAGTCGAGCCTTGAGCTGTATGTGCCATTCAGCAGTGAGGCCGATGTGCTTGCCAACTATGCACAAAGTCACAACAAGCTCACCATCAACGACGTTTCAGGAGTCGAAGCGCTAAAAGCCCAGGGCATGAAAGTGACCGCGCAGCGCGGAGCTGTGACAATAGCGCCGGCCGGAGCCACCGGTGTGACAGTGCACACCACCGACGGCCGACTCGTGTGGAGCGGCTCCATATCATCGGCCATCACAATAGCTTTGCCGAGAGGACTTTACTTTGTGAACAACATCAAGGTAGCGGTAATGTGACAAAAAAGGAAAACCAATAATAATATAGTTTTTTGGGTAAATTGATCGTTTGTTAAGGGGGGCTGTGTTGCCGATTGTGGCAACGCAGCCTCTTTTTCATTTGTGGGAGATGAGGAGGGAGGCACTCAGTCGCGGTTGCGGCGGGTGGAATAGTGCTTGCTGAAAGAGGAGTATTGCCTCACGGTGTCGCGAGGAGCTTCGGAGGAGGCTTCGGGTGCTACCCTGGCAGCCTTTTTAGCTTTGGCGGCACGCTTCAGAGAGTCGGCGAGGGCTTTCTCGGCCTTTCGGGCAGCGGCGATGGAGTCCTTTCGGGCTTTCTCGCGCAATTTTCGCTCGCGCTTGCGCTGCTCCTTGGCGATTCGCTCGCGGGCCTTCTTTTCCTCCTTGAGCTGGCGCTCGCGCTGCTTTCGCTCCTTGGGCGAGAGGCTGGCGATGGCAATAGAGTCGCTGTCGGCGCGGCTCTTGAACTTTGCCGGGGTGGAGGGAACCGGGGCTGCTGCGGAGTCGGGGGCGTGATGCGAGGGCTTGGCGGGGTGGCGGCGGAGGGAAATGTCGGCGAGAGTCACGCCGTCGGCAAAGCGGCACATATCCACATGGTGGTCGATGCCCTCCACGGAGCCCTGGTCGGTGTATTGCCACAGGGAGAAATGAGAGCCGTCGGCCAGCGAGGGAGGGGTTTCGGAGTAACGGGCGATGAAGAGGGGATATTCGGTGAATTGAGAGGCGAGGTATTTGTTGTAGAAAGAAGTCATGGTGTAGATCATGGGGCGGCACTTGTAGTGCTGTCGCACCATGTTGAGAAACACACGCAGGCTGTCCACAATTTGCTGAGGCGACCAAGAGCCACGCTGCTCAATGTCGATGAGCGGCACCAGGTCCTGCTCCTCGGGCTTCACCTCGCGGGTGAAATTCTCGAATTGCGACTTTAGCGAGGAAGTTGTGCGCAGGAAGTGGTAGCTACCCACCTTTAGGCCGTGACGGCGGGCGTTCTCAATGTTGAAGCGGAAATGAGGAGAAGTGTAGGTGGCGCCCTCGGTGGCTTTCACATAGACGAACTTGATGCGCTTGTCGCGGCACACACGCTCCCAGTCGATGTCTTTCTGGTAGCTCGACACATCGATGCCGTCGTAGTCGTTGCTGAGGCGGCTGCTTTGCAGCGCGGGCACGGCCTTGCGTCGAGGCTTTGACTGCTGCTTTTTCTTCTTGGAGGTGGATTTCTTGGCAGGTGCTTTATCCGTTTTCTTTTCGGCTTTCTTTTTAGATTTCTTCTTCTTCTTCGACTTCGTAGACACCTGCTCGGTTGCGGACTTCTTTTTGCTCTTTTTCGAAGCCGGGAGCGCCGGCACGGCCACAGCGAGCGCGAGCATCACGGTGAGCACGCGCAGCCACAAGCCTATATTGAATTTACAATTTACAATCATTTCACACCTCTTGAATTTACGATTGC
>CAMGFF010000286.1 GCA_946055125.1 uncultured Prevotellaceae bacterium
ATGGAAAGCGGAAAAACACAAGTGTCGCAGGTCTATATCAACAGATTGGTCGAAAAAATGGGTATTACCAACATAGAGGAGTTCTATTATGATGCAACCGAGAGTGTGAATATTCATAATGAAGGGAATGTTGGTGATAATAACGGCTACAACAACTATAAGAACGTTGTAACGCCTGCACCCACCGATGGCATATTGCTCACCAAAATGGCGGTTTTCGAGAGAGACCTTGCAACGCTCAAAGAGCAGTTCGTAAAAAAGGATACAAGATGTGATGAGCTTCAAGAAGAAGTGATGCGTCTAAATCGCCAGCTCACCGCCTTTCAGGTGCTTTGTGCTCGTCAAGGCATTGATTTTGAGCACATTTTGGAGATAAAATAGCCACTCGCAAAGTACTCGCAAATTTTCAATTTACAAAATCATAACTTATTATTAATCAGACTATTTGGGTGAAATTAACTAAAGTCTGGAAAGCGTGTAACCGTCAAAAGCGGTTCGGGAGTTCGAATCTCCCTCACTCCGCCAAATAAGGACGCACCCCACCATTAAAAAAAACTCAGTCGTAATCAAAGAAAACACGCAACAAGAGGTTGTGGCGTAACTTACGTCGCAACCTCTTTTTTTCGTCCTAAAGGCACACTCAGTGTCTTAGCCTCTCGCGTAGAGGGAATTCACTAAAAAAGTCCTTTTTGAGCCGTTCCACATTGGCGGCCGCAGCGCAGCCTTTGGCAGCCTGCGGGGCGCTTGAGGAGGTGCGCGTTGCCGGGGCGTGAGAATGATGTGGTGGTGATGCCAAACGTGAAGGCGATGGGGTAGTGGTCGGAGATGAATGGGGCACCATAGTCGCCGGTGAGCACCTTGAAGCTCACCGGGGTCACGCCTTTGTAGAAGATGTGGTCAATGACCTGGGCGTTGTCGTTGTTGGTGGCGGGATTGCCCTTCACTTTTCCGAAGCCATTGTAGGTGACGCCGTGGTCGGTCGAGGGGCTGTCGGCGCGTGCATCGCCGAGGGCGGCCTTCAGGGGGTTGAAGATTGCGTTGTCGGTGGGGCTGTTGAAGTCGGCCGATAGCAGCACTGGCAGTCCCTGGGGGTTGATTTCGGCGATTTTCTTCACGATGAGCTCAATCGACTGCTTGCGGGCCTCGCGGCCCATGTGGTCGAGGTGAGTGTTGAAGTAGAAGAAAGCCTGGTTGGAGTTCTTGAGCTTGAGCAGTGCCCATGTGCAGGTGCGGTTGCAGGCAGCGTCCCAGCCACGCGACACCACGCCGGGCGTTTCGGAGAGCCAGAAAGTGCCGCTGCGGAGCAGTGAGAGGCGGCTCGTGTCGTAGTAGATGGCCATCATCTCTCCCTCGGCCTTTCCGTCGTCACGGCCCACGCCCACGTGCTTGTAGGCGGTGAGGTTCTTGTCGAAGTAGGCGATCTGGTCGGGGCAAGCCTCCTGTAGGCCCATCACGAGCGGCTTTTGCTCGGCCACCATCTTGAGCGAGGCCTCACGGCGGAAGTCCCAGTGGTTGGGGCCGTCGGTGTTAGGGTCAAGGCTCATGCGCACGTTGAATGATATTGCCACAAATTCCTTGGTGGCCGGGGTCTTGGTTCTTGTCTGCGCCTGCGTCACCGAGGCGACGAGCATGGCGACGATGAGGAAAGAGAATAAGCGAAGCTGTTTCATTTTGGGGTAGGGTGGGGGATAGGGGTTATTTCTTCAGTTTTTTCTCAATGAGCTGCCGTGCGGTAGCGAAGTTGTCGCCGTGGTAGAGCAGGTGGCCGGTAGAGTCGGCGAGGATATAGTAGGGCGTTGTGGTGATGTTGAAGTTGCGCAAATAGCTGTTGGCCACTCCGCCCACGGCCCAGTAGCGTTGCCACGAGGCTGAGTCGCCGCGCACTATCGACTTCCAGCGCAGAGTGTCGCTGTCGAGGTCGATATCCACCACTTGCAGGCGCTTGCTGCCCAGCTCCTTTGAGAAAGCCTTGAGTTGCTTGAAGTTGTCGCTGCGGTTACGGTCGTCGGGGGTCCAGAAGTAGTAGACACTCAGAGTCTTGGAGTAGGGTCGTATGTTCTCCATGCTGTCGCGGTCGCTCCACAGGGTGATGGTGCTCATGCGCTCCTTGTCGCTGAGCTCGCCGCGCATGGCCTGCATGGCATAGAAGCTGCGCATCACCGACTCGGGGCGGGCGTCGATTTCGATTTTCGCCAGGAGGTCGTCAACGCGCTTCTTGTGGGTGAGGTCGCTATATTCATTCATGAGCAGCAGGGTGCTCACCACGCTGGTGGGATTGGCGGCCACGAAGTCCTCGATTGCGGCGTCGGTGGCGCTGTGGTTGCCGCTTGCAAAGTCCTTGCTGTGGCTCACAATAAATTCGCTCCACTGCTCATTCACCTTCGAGCCCCTCACCACGGTGGCCCAAGGCTCGGCGAGGGAGGCTGTGAACTCAATGTCGTCGCCATTGCTCACCAGAGCGTGGGCAATGAGGCGCTTCTGCTGGTTGAAGATGCACACCACCACAGGCTCGGCACTCTCGCCGCGATAGGCGAGGCGGCCGTCCTTGAGCGTGACCCAGTCGCACTCAAAGCCATCGTCGGTGGGGTAGACCACGCGCACGTTCTGCGTGCCGCCATCGGCCACAGTGCCCTCAATAGTGAAATGGTCGCTCGAGCAGCCCGCTGCCAGCGCGGCCACCCCGAGCATAAAAAAGTAAATCAAATATCTCATAGTAGAAAAGTTATCTAATCTTTATGCTTGCCCCTTGACCGGCGGCGGTGGGAGAGTGTCACAGCTGCCCGGTTTCGATGCGCACGCATATTCGCTCAATTATGGCATCCTCCTTGTTCTTCCCGGGCTCGTAGCCGGCTTTCATGTTCACGCCGAAGAAGCGGCCGAAAGTCTGCCAGAACCCGGCGCGGAAGGTGCCGAGAAAGGCTTTCACGATATTGTACGACGACTGGTCGGTCTCGCGGTTGATGAGCTTCACCAGCATCTTGCCCTGGGAGCGCGTGAACGTCTTCATCACCGGCTTGTACTGGTTGAAAATCTCCTTCTCAAATTGCTTCAGGTACTCCTGCTTCTCCTTCTCGGTGGGGAAAGTCTCGAGATACTCATAGGTCTCGAGCA
>CAMGFF010000287.1 GCA_946055125.1 uncultured Prevotellaceae bacterium
TGGTGCCGGGCGGTGATGGTGAGCAGCGAGTCGTCGATAGAGTAGGAGATGAGCGGGAATCGCACTGCGGCAAGCACCTGTGAGGGCTTCAACTTCGAGCCACGCGGAATCCTCACGAAATCCTTCATTTGCGGGGCCTTGAAGAGCTTGTCGAGGTCGAGGACCTTTCCCCGGGGGGTGATCGCCATGATGCGGCTGTCGGGGGCAGGAGTCAGCACCGTCTGCACCATGTAGATAACCGTGTCGCGCCCCTGCGTGAGCATGAGCATCTCGAGCTCGGAGGCAGCGCTGAGGCGCACCTTCAGGTAATTGTCGGTGGCACGGAGCATTGCAGCCTCCTCGCCATATTCGGTCTCGGCCGGCACCACGCGGCCGGCCTCGCGCAGATAGGCGAGCATCTCGGCACGCTTATTCTGAGGCAAGGCGTGCACGGCATCGCCGGTGGCAGCCACAAAGAAGTCGCCCACGGTGCGAGCGTGCAGGGCCGAGAAAGCCAGTGCGGCGGCAAGGGCGAAGAATATCATTCGGCAGGTTCTCATCATAGCGGTAGGATTATGTTTCGCGCCGTGAAATTAGCGTTTCTTTTTCGAAAACTTATCGTAATTGCCACGTTTTTCGCGCTTGGAGTCGGTTTTTTTGCTTTTTTTAGGCTTTTCGGCGCTCCAATCGTCGGAATAGTGAGCGGCCTGGTCGGCAAACAAGGCAGCTCGGCGCTCGCGTCGGTTCTTGGGCCTTGCCGGCTCGGCGTTGCCGGGAGTGCGGTCCTTCTTTCCGCCCTTTTTGCCACCTTTCTTGCTCTCGGCGGCATAGTCCTTCTCGGCGTCGGCAATCTCGCAGTAGATGCGGGTGCCATAGAAGTCGGCGCCCTTCATGGCACTCACCACGCGGTGAGCGTCGCCCTTGCGCACGTCGAAGAGCGAGTAGTGAGGGAGGAGGTCGATGCGGCCCACGTCCACTCGCTGGCCGTGAGTGTTCTGGTTGAGGAGCTCAATGAGGTTCACGGCAAAGAAACCGTCGGCCTTGCCCACGTTCACATAAATTCTCTCATATCCCTTCTCGGCCACACGGCGGTCCTTGTCGTCGTCGGTTCGGGGCTCGGCCTTTCGGTCCTTCTTGCCCTCGCGCTTTGTGGTGACGAAGTCGAGCTGCGGAGCGTCGCGGTAGTAGTCGAGCAGGCGGTTGAACTCGAGCGAGAGCACTCGCTTGAGCAGGTCCTCCTCGCTGAGCCACTCGAGCTTCTTCTGGATAGCCGGGATGTACTTAGCCATCTCCTCTTCATTCACCTCCACCTTCTCGATGCGGTCGGCAAGGTTGAAGAGCTGCTTCTCGATGATTCGCTGCGGGGTAGGCACCTCGCCGTGCTCAAATTGCTTGCCAATTTTACGCTCAATCTCCTTTATCTTTCCACGCTCCTTGGAGTGGATAATAGCCACCGACACGCCCGTCTTGCCGGCACGGCCGGTGCGGCCGATGCGGTGGGTGTAGGTTGCGTTGTCGTCGGGGAGGCCATAGTTGATCACATGGGTTAGGTCGTTCACGTCGAGGCCACGGGCGGCCACATCGGTGGCGACGAGGATTTGCAGGTTACGCTCGCGGAATTTCTTCATCACCATGTCGCGCTGCTGCTGTGAGAGGTCGCCGTGGAGCGAGTCGGCGTTGTAGCCGTCCTGAATGAGGTGGTCGGCAATCTCCTGCGTGTCGCGGCGCGTGCGGCAGAAGACGATGCCATAGATATTAGGGTTGGAGTCGGCCACGCGCTTCAGAGCCTCATATTTGTCGCGGGCGTGCACCATGTAGTAGATGTGGCGCACGTTCTCGGCACCCTCGTTGCGGGTGCCAATCACATATTCCTCGGGGTTGTGCATGAAGCGTGCGGCAATCTTGGCGATTTCGGGCGGCATGGTGGCCGAGAACATGAGCATCTTGCGCTCCTCGGGCACATAAGAGAGAATGTTGTTGATGTCGTCGACAAAGCCCATGTTAAGCATCTCGTCGGCCTCGTCGAGGATTACCGTGTGCACGGTGGCGAGCTGCACCACCTTGCGCTCAATGAGGTCGATGAGTCGGCCTGGAGTGGCGACGATGATTTGCACGCCGGCACGCACGGCACGAATCTGGCTCTCGATGCTCGAGCCGCCATACACGGGCAGCACCTTCAGCCCGTCGATATATTTGGAGTAGTCGGCCAGGTCGCCGCTTATTTGCAGACACAGCTCGCGCGTGGGTGCGATGATGAGTGCCTGCGGGGCAAGCAGCCCCACGTCGGTGCGCTGCAGCACCGGCAGGCCGAAAGCGGCGGTCTTACCCGTGCCCGTCTGGGCCAGGGCCACCACGTCGTTATCCTCGTTGAGCAAATGTGGGATTACCTTCTCCTGCACAGGCATGGGATTCTCGTAGCCCATTTCGGCGATAGCCTTCAAAAGATCCTCTCGGACACCTAATTCTTCGAATGTCATAAAAGTAAGTTGCGTGTGAAATAGAAATTTTTTGCAAAGTTACTCACTTTCCACGACATGACAAAATCCCTCCACACATTTCCTCTCAAATAACCACCCCCCCCCTCACCCGACAGGTCAGACGAGTCCGACCTGTCGGGATGGTGTGTCAGCGCACCACCACTTTCTTGGAGGCGGTGGGGGTGGCGACGATGTAGATGCCTCGGGGGAGGCTGAGCAGGGTGACGCCTGCGGCGGGTGTACCGCTCCACTGCTCGGTGGCATCGACAGAGTAGATGCTAAGAGAGGTGCTTCCGTCGGCCTCAATGGCAATCGTGCCCGGGGTGGGGCAGAAGGCATCCCAGGTGCGACAGGCCGTGGCAGCCACGGCACCCATGTAGTCGCTGATTGCCACATCGTCGATATTGAGGCGGCCGCCTGAGAGCTGCTCAATTGCAATTCGCACCGGTCCTGTGAGGTTCATTGAGAAGGAGTAGAGCCTGAGGTCGCCCACAGCGATGGTCACGGCATCGGCAAGCGTGAGCCACGACTGTCCGCCATCCACCGAGTAGGAGATGCGAATGGAAGCCTCATCGTCGTTGCCATAAGGGGCGGCAAAGAAAGAGAGAGTGCCGGCGCCGCGCAGCTTGTCCTCGGCCATTCGCACCATTCTCTC
>CAMGFF010000288.1 GCA_946055125.1 uncultured Prevotellaceae bacterium
TTCTACATAATTTGTGGCAGTGATTTTAGTAGTCGCTGAAGAACTTGGGCTTGATTACCAGTCCCAGTCGCAGGCGCGAGTGGTAGCGGTTGTAGTCGAGGAGGTTCTCGCCATAGCCGTTGTAGTATTGCAAGAAGAAGAACTGGTTCTCGCCCTTGAAGATGCGGTAGTTCAGCTCCAGGATGGTGTTGAAGTTAAGGTTAATTCCTGAGCGCTTTATTAGGGTGACGGCGGCACCGAAGCGGCCGTTTTGCGACATATATTGCACTCCAGTCTGGTAGATACCTGAATATTTTAGTATGTCCTTGTTGTTTTGGCCGTCGATGATTGGAATCCACCACTTGGCGTGTATCATCACCTGTGGGTCAACGTATATGTTGCCGCAGAGTGATATTTTGTTCCAGCTGCGCGACTGTTCGCCGTCGCGGCCGTTCGACTCATGCTCTATGAGCAGTGTGGCCTTGCCTATTAGGCGATCCTTCACGATGAGCAGTTTCGAGAGTCCAATGCCGGGGTTGAAATTGAGGTCGCGCATGGGCAGCGACTCCTTAAAGACGTTCCACATGCACTTTTGCGAGTACATGAGGAAGAGGTAGGTGTTGAATGGCAGTGTGCTCTTGGTGAGTCGCTGGGCGATGCTCACCTGGAATTTCACGTCGCTGTTGTCGCCGGTGGGCTTGTCGCCAATCGAAGTTCCTGCGGTGAAATAGTTGTCCTTGTAGAGAGTGAAGTAGGGGCCGCGGTCAAACTCGCGGCGAATGCTGTCGGCATTGAAGTTGCTGCCGGGCGTTTTCACAATCTGCGCGATGCAGGGTGTGGAGGTTGCGGCTATTGCAATTATGGCTAATATTACACTTGCTAATGTCCTCATAGTGTGTTCTTAATCTATCAAAGTGCAAATTTACCGAAAAAGGCTGATATAAGAATTGTCGATATTGGGCTAAATGTGGTATATTATCGCGCATTTATGAGTTTTTCAGCTCATCGAGGAGAGTGAATATAGCCTCGCGGCCCTTGTTCATGAGCAAGTCGAGGATGCTCAGGTTTCCGGCGAAGCCATATTTTGGAGCCCATATCTGGTGGTATGGCACGGGGCGCTCGGCGGGCTTGATGCGGCGCGTGGTGATGCCGGTGCCGGCGATTGACTCATAGCGGGTGACGATGGGCAAGTCGAGGAAATCCACTATGAGCTCATGCAGGGCGGTGTTGAAGTCGAGCAGCCAGTGGTCGCCACGGTTGATGAGAGCCTCGAGCTCGGGTGCGATGAACTCAAAGAATGGTGTCTTTCCGTAGGCCGAGTAGATGGCGCGCCAGTGCAACACGCGCCAGTCGCCATGCTCCGAAATTCGCACGTCTTTCATCGAGTAGCCGTGCCACGAGGTTACCTTCTCGATGGGGATGGCGAGCGTCTGCGGTCCATTGGTGGCGATGATGTCGCAGCGGTGGTGGCTTTTGTCGCGGCGCGTGATGGGCTCATCGGTGGCAATCACCACCTCACCGGCCTGCACCATGCGGGCATAGTACTGCACCGGGCCGGCATACATGCTGCTGAATGCAGCGTAGTCGTCGTGGGCGGTGCTCATTTGTCGGGGTTGGCGTCTTTGAAGATGCGGTTCCAGCGAATGCCTGGGAAGCCCTTGTCCTTGTCGAATGATACTATGATGAAGATAGGCGTGCCCACGATGTGGTCCTCGGGCACGAAGCCCCAGTAGCGCGAGTCGGCCGAGTTGTCGCGGTTGTCGCCCATCATCCAGTAGTAGTCCATCTTGAATGTGTAGCTGCCGCAGGGCTTTCCATTGATAAGTATTTGCCCATTGCGCACGGCGAGGTCGTTGCCCTCGTAGTTCTTGATGACGCGCTCATAGATGGGGAGGTTGTCGAGGGTGAGGTCTATCGACTCACCCTTCTTGGGAATCCAAATCTCGCCATAGTCGGCGCGGGTCCAGCCATAGTCGTGGTTGATGGGATACACCGTCACCATCTCGCTCACCGGCACGCGCATTGCACGCTTCACCCAGCCCAGGGCGTTCACTTGCTCAAGCATTGCGGCGGTGAGAGGCACCTGGTAGATGGGCGGCACCGAGCCGTCGTCGTTCACCGTGAGGCCCAGGCTCATCACGCCATATTTCTCGCCCTCGTCGGTGATGGCGATGCGGGCGCGGTCGTCGGCGCTCACGCCGAGGCTCTCCCAGGTGGCGTTGTCGATTTCGCGGCCGTCGGTCTGTAGCAGGTAGTTATATTGCACGTTCACCGGCTCAGGGATAGGCTGGCCGTTGATAAACACCACGTTGTTTCTTATCTTGAGGCGCTCGCCCGGCAGTCCTATGGCACGCTTCACATAGTTCTCGCGGCGGTCCACGGGGCGATAAATCACCTCGCCATAGCGGGTCTTGTTGCTGCGCACGGCAGCCGCTCCGCCCGGCTCGAAGTGGCACAGGGTGTAATAGTCGGGGTTCTGCACCTTCAGGGCCACGGTGTCGCCGGCCGGGAAGTTAAACACCACTATGTCGAAGCGCTCCACGCTGCGCAGCCCCTTGAGGCGGTGATAGTCCCACTGCGGGCTGTCGACGTACGACTTGCAGTTGAGCAGCGGCAGGGTGTTCTGCGCCAGGGGGAAGTGGAGGGGAGTGTTGGGCACGCGCGGCCCATACACCATCTTGTTCACCCACAGGTAGTCGCCCACGAGAAGCGACTTCTCGAGCGACGACGATGGAATCTGGTAGTTTTGCCCGATAAACAGGAAGATGAAATACACCAGCACGAGTGCATAGACGATAGCGTCGATCCATCCCATCACGGCACGCACAGCCTTGTTCTTGGTGTGCTTCCACCAAGTCCAGGGAATGAACTGGGTGAGGTAGATGTCGGCCAGCAGCGGCAGGAACAGGATTACCCACCACGACTGTAGCCATATGACCCAGGCGGTGAAAATGACAGCCACGATGGCGAAACGCGCCCATCGGGTGGGCTTCACGCGGCCAAGGCGCTCGCGCAGCGAGCCGGTCTGCGGCATGTCCTCAACTTTCTTTTCTTTCTTCTCTTCCATATATCAATCAAAAGTGTTGTTTCAAAAAAGTATTCTTGCTTTG
>CAMGFF010000289.1 GCA_946055125.1 uncultured Prevotellaceae bacterium
CATGTGCTGACTTTGTGGATGTTGCATCGGTTGAAGAATTTGAGGCACAAGCAGAAGAGACCGTTGTACGCCTTAACTTCCCGCTTACGGTGACTTATGCAACCAAGGGCAACATTTTTGCTCAGGACGAGACCGGAAACGGCATTTGGCTGTTTGCCTACGGAAGTACGTTCTCGGCAGAAGATGCAGTGAACTATCCTAACGGTAGCTTGATTGCAGCAGGAGCGATTGGCCAAACTACTGTTTACAGAGGTAATAAAGAGTTTAGCTTTGGCGACTATGCAGATCGCTTCAAGGCACTTGCGGTGACAGCCGGTGATGAGGTTACAGCCGAGACTGTAACTTTCCCTCTTAAGGCGGAGCATCTTTACAAGCTGATAGCAGTGGAGGAAGTTGCCGTGGCAGCTACTTCAGATTCCAAAAAGTATGATATTAGTGGGGTAGAGCTTTATAACAACTTTGGTATCACGATGCCGACTGACTTGGAAGGTAACAAATATGATATCACAGGAGTGTGCGTTATCTCGAATGAATTTTATGCAATTTATCCTATCAGCATTGTGGAGCACACAAACACCGGAGTGGGTGCGAGCCGCATAGATGGTGGCGTGAGCATCAAGGCAGCCGAGGGCGCTGTGATGGTGAATGGCGCAGATGGCAAGGTAGTGGTGTTTGACGCTATGGGCCGCGTGGTGAAGAGCGTGAGCGCCAAGGGCGAGGCAACAGTGGAGATGCCAGCAGGCTACTACATTGTGCGCACAGCCGGTGTAGCCAAGGCGGTGATTGTGAAGTGATAATACGGAATTACTATTGTGATATATCTCCCACTTGGTCGAAAAGGCCGGGTGGGAGGTTTTTTTTAGTTAGGAGTTTTTAGTTAGGAGTTAGGAGTTTTTTTTAGTTTTTAGTTTTTAGTTATTGGTTATTGGGGGGGAAGCATTGGGGGAAACGGGGGCAGCTGATATTGAGATGGAGGCCGGGTGGTTGTTTTCATATTTTGGTGGTGTGGGGTGAATAGATGGGGTCTATTGGGGGATTGATGTGGGCTGTTGTGGGATTTGGGGTTGATGTATATCTTTGTAGTGTGAATGGCGGGTGGAAGCTTGGTTGCCGTTTGGTGAACTTTGGAGCCTGCCTGAGAGTTTAACTTATATACCAATAACTAACTAAAAAAAATTTGAGATTATGAGAAGTATCACAACATTTGATTTGCAGTATGCACATCGTTTTTATGGATTTCAGGGCGAGGCACAGTATCTACATGGGCACACTGGAGTTTTGACGATAGAGGTTGAGGACACGGTGAACATGGGAGTGAACATGGTGTATCCGTGCAACGAGATTCAGAAGGTGGCATGGGACGTGCTGAAGAACTTCGACCATGCGCTGGTGCTGCGTGAGGACGACCCGCTGCTGCCGGCCGTGCTGGAGGTGTATGAAAAGCAGGGAATAAAGAATGGTCACCCGATGAACACGATGAAGGGCGAGGCGTTCAGCACCGAGCTTGCGAAGGCTTATCCAGACTGCCGCCTTGTGGTAACGAAAGAGACCATGACGGTGGAGGGCATGATAAAGATAGTGTATGACTTGCTGAAGGACAAGCTGAACATAGCAAAGATAACGTTCACGAGCGGGGTGAATGCAGCGAGCTGCGAGTTTGGGGAGCGCAAAGAGATAGAGCGTTGCCCGCTGTGCGGCATATCGCTTGATGCAGAGGGAAAGTGCCCCAAGTGTGGATATAGAGCGAGATGATCGCAGGGGTAATTAGAATGGGATTTCGGGTGATTGCTTGACGACCGACATTACGAAGTTGCTCTGGAGGCTGCCGACGCTTGGGATAGAGCCGAGAGAGTCGAGGACAAAAGCCTCGTAGTGCTTCATGTCGCGGACATAGATTTTAAGGAGATAGTCGAAGTCGCCAGAGATGTTGTAACACTCGGTGACTTCGGGTATCTCATTTATTGCGGCCATGAATTCTCGACCGAGAGTGCCATTGTGCTGCTTTAGCTTCACGTTGCAGAGAATGCAGAGGTTCCGGTTGAGCTTTTCGGCGTCGAGGAGTGCGACGTAGCGCTTGATGTAACCATCGTTCTCGAGACGCCTGACGCGCTCAAAAACGGGAGTGGAGGAGAGGTTGACCTTAGCGGCCAGCTCCTTTGTGGTGATGTGAGAGTCGTGCTGCAAGATGCGCAGCAGTTTCAGGTCGGTTTTATCGAGGGCATCCATACACAAAAAATCTTAAATCGGGGCAAAGATAGGAAAAAACTGTGGTAAAAGCGTAATTTTGCAGAAAAAATGCGATATTATATCAACATAGGGACCAATCTTGGCGACCTTGGGGCGAATGTGGCACGAGCAGTGGCCGAGATAAGGGCGCGACTTGGGGTTGCGGTGCGGGAGAGTGCGCCGGTATACAGCGAGGCGTGGGGCTATGAGAGCGAGCACGGCTACATGAACGTGGGTGCGGCCTTTGACACCGAAGAGTGCCCTGTGGCGGTGCTCCGCGAGCTGCGGGGGATAGAGGTGGCGATGGGGAGCGCGAGCCACCGCAATGCCGATGGGAGCTATGCCGACCGCATAGTGGATATCGACGTGATAGCGATAGATGAGCTGGAGATAGACACGCCGGAGCTCACGGTGCCGCACCCGCGCATGGAGCAGCGCGACTTTGTGCTTGCTCCGCTGGCAGAGCTTGCACCGGAGTGGCGGCACCCGGTCATTGGTGTGACTGCCCGGGAGCTTCTTGAGCGGCTTTCTCGCGGGCGAGACGCTGCTGATAGGCCTTGAGCTGTCGGCGGAATGCGGCTTTTCGGGCGGCCTCTTGCCGGGCTTTGAGTGCGAGGTAGTCGTCGTATTGACGTTCGAGGAAATTGTCGGCCATATTGGTGTGAAATTTTTTTCAAAATTAGTGCTATTTGTGGAGAAAACAAAGGGAAAGTGATTTTTTGTGGATAAAATGAGTGGAAAGAAGCTGTAATTTTGTGGCAGGAAAAGAGCTATGGGCTTTTTGGGGCTGTGGGCTTTTTTGGGGGTGTCTGTTAATGGAGGTTTTTTTTAA
>CAMGFF010000290.1 GCA_946055125.1 uncultured Prevotellaceae bacterium
GTGTTCTTCGACACCACGGCAATGGGGGCACCGGTCGACACATAGTCGCCATCGGCCACAAGCAGGCTGGTTATAGTGCCGGCAATGTGGCTTGCAGCAGTGCTACCCGCCGCGCTGTGGCTGCTATAGGCAATCGAGGCCTTCTCGTAGGCTTCCTTGGCGGCGTTGTATTCCTTTTGCGTCACGATTTTATCTTTGTAGAGTGGGGTGATGCGCTCCAGCTCGCGGCGGGCAGTCTCGTAGGTGATACGGGCACTCTCGTTCTCATCGCCACCCACAATGTTCTGTGCCGAGATGAAGCCAATTGCGCCTCCCTGGTTCACGAGCGAGCCCACCACTGCGTTTCGCGAGAGGCGGATAATGCCCGATGAGCGAGCCACCACAGTGACCTGGTCGCCCTGAGCCGGCTCGATGCGGCCCGACACGGTTAGCACGTCGCTGAAGTCGGTGGGAGCCACCTTGGTGGTTTTCACGCCGAAGCGCTCGGCCTGCTCGTGGGAGAACTCAATCTCGTCCTCGGCATGGTGGTGCTCATTGTAATTGTGATTACCCTCGGCGTGCTCGTGCTCATGGTCGTGCGCATCGTGCTCGTGGTTGTGGGCCGAGCCACCGCCACAGGCAAAGAGGGCAGGCATCATTGCTAATGCTGCAAAAATTGCAAGATAATTCGTTTTCATAATTCTTTTATGATTGAAATTAGTTGAGAAATTACAACATGGAAAAAGAGAATAGGAGGCCACTCCCGGCAGTGGGAGAGCCTCGGCATGACAAAAATGTGCCTTAAAGGATTAAATGATTGCTGCCGGAGGCGCACGAAGCCCCCTGATATTGCATGCAGAGCGCTGTGGAATGCCCAAAGAGTGGGCTACAAACAGCGCCTCTACCGACGAGATGCCGGCACCCATAGAGTGAATGGCGTGATTAAGGATTCCAATGAAAAGCAGCGAGAAGCACAACTCCAGGTTGCCTATGGTGATGTGGTGTCGAGGAGCGTTCTGCAAGCTGAGCTTGAGCAGGCAGCAGTCGCCTCCATCGGCAGTGCTGTTGCCGTGGTGGCAGTGGCAGTTCCGGCCGTGGTGGGAAGCTGCATCGTCGTCGGTGTCAACGAAATCATCGTCGTGGCAGTCGAAGAGCACAATGCGACCCTCACCATCGTGGTGGTGAAACTGCTGCACAGAGCTGAAAAGAATCACAGCCACCATGCACAAAGCCACTATGGAGAACCACTGCTTCATCAGCCCACAAAATTACAACCTTTCGTCCAATTATGCAAGCAAATCGCAGGCATATTGCTCCCCAAGGCCACAAATGCCGCAAATGTCGCAAAGTAGGGCACAGGGGCAAATGCAGAAGTACTTATTCCATTATCGACGCAAAATCGGCGACAAAAATACTGGAAAAATGTAGTATAGCCAAACAAATAGAGAAAATAACGCACATTATGCTCGATTTTTAACGAAATAATTGTTACTTTGCACACACAAAAAACAACAAAAAATACACATTGATTATGGACGTGAAACATTCAGCTATCGTAATGGGAGGCACTTCGGGCATCGGCTATGAGGTGGCGCAAGTCCTTGCAGGGCGAGGGTGGCGCGTGGGGGTGGCCGGAAGGAGAGAAGACATACTTGCAAAGATGACGGCCGCGACAGATGGTATCGTGGCATATGAGGTGATCGACGTAGGCACGCCTCAGGCTGTCGACGGCCTGCACAACCTCATCGACAAGATGGGCGGCATTGACTTGTATTTTCACAGTTCGGGAATCGGATACCAAAATGTGGCCCTCGATGCCGGCAAGGAATTGAGAACCATCGAGACCAACTGCCTTGGCATGGCAAAGCTCGTAGGCGAAGCCTTCCGCTATTTTGCCCAGCACCCCGCGACAGAAGGCCGGATAGCCGTGGTCAGTTCAATAGCACGCACAAAAGGACTTGGGGCAGCACCCGCCTATTCGGCCTCAAAACGATTCACAAGCCATTACCTTGAGTGCCTGTGCCAGCTGGCGAGCATAAGGAGCCTGCGCAACATTCACATCACAGATATACGCCCCGGCTTCGTAAAGACACCATTGATAGAGGGAAGCAATTTCCCCATGCAGCTCGATGCAAGAAAAGTGGCCGAAAGCATAGTCGACGGCATTGAACGCCGCCAATCGGTAATCACCATCAACTGGCTCTATCGCCTGCTCGTGTTCTTCTGGCAGATGTTACCGCGTGAACTTTGGATTATAATGATGATAAAATGAGCCATAGCAGCAGACGATGACGAATGTTACTCCTTGCGCAAGCAATTGTCGTGGCCCTGCTCCCAGGCGCTTGTGGAGCATTTTATTCATGCAACAAAGCTTACGCAGAGGCTTTCCCGGCCTACTTAGGATAACACCGGCAACTTGTGGCAGTGACACAGCGCGTATTGTGTCGAGTCGCAAGGTGGGGTAAGGGGTGATTTATGCCTCTTAATGCGTAATTTCGCCGCATCGAGCCTCCCCCTCCTCCCTCTGTATCATTTTATGAGAGCGGTTACGGATTTGAGGATTATAAGAGCACCTTTGTTGGTTGGCATAATAGGCTCAAAGTTTTTGAGTGTTCTTATGGGCAAATATAAGGATATTTTTTGTTCCGTCTACTGTCATTTCAAATATGCCAGTTGCATCTGAACCATGACTAAATTCACTGTCTGTGTCAATATGAGAAAGACAATTCGTATTTGCAAGGCTTGAGATATATGGATATCGTGCTGTGACGTCTTCTGTGCTTGAGCATGAACTCATGAGCCAGACAGCCATTACTGCTCAGGAAACGAAAAAATAATGTTGTTCATACTATTTAATTTTGATTTTCTTGTTGTTGATTATGTATATTCCTTTTCGTAGATTTGACATTGCTTGATCTTCGCTCTCAAATTCACCAATGCAAAATCCCTGAAGGTTGAATACTCTTGTCGGTGTATTCTTTTCCGCTTCTGGTATGATAGAAAGAGAAGTATATTGACTCACCGGCAGATGCTTGTCAAACCACTCGATATTGCGACGGAGAGCGT
>CAMGFF010000291.1 GCA_946055125.1 uncultured Prevotellaceae bacterium
ATCGGGGCGCGCTCGGGACTTTCACCCATTAGATTATGCCCATGTCGGGCGAACACACAGAAGAGGCTGTGCCACTTGTGCTGGCGCAGCCTCTTCTGTGTGTATTTACATGGCGGTTCAGTCCTTCTCGCCGAAGGCCAGGTCGCCGGCATCGCCCAGGCCGGGCACGATGTAGGAGTGGGCATTGAGGTCGGGGTCGATGGCGGCAATCCACAGCGTTGTCGAGTCACCGGGCAGCGTCTTCGCCACAAAGTCAACCGCCTTTTGCGAGGCGATTACCGACACCACATGCACCTTCTTGGGCGTGCCCTTAGTGAGCAGAGCCTTGTAGGCAAGCTCCATCGAGGCACCGGTGGCGAGCATGGGGTCGGTGAGGATAAGCGTCTTGCCCTCGATGCTTGGCGAGGCAAGATACTCAATGTGAATGTCGAAGTCGTCGCTTCCGGGGCGATACTTGCGGTAGGCGCTCACAAAGGCGTTCTCGGCATTGTCGAAGTAGCTAAGCACACCCTCGTGCAGAGGCAGTCCGGCACGCAGAATGGTGCCCACCACCACCTGCTCGCCCACCACATCGCAGTGAGCAATGCCAAGCGGGGTAGTGACCTCGGTGCGGGCAAACGCAATCTCTCGCGACACCTCGTAGGCCATAATCTGCCCTATTCTTTTCAGATTGTGACGAAAGCGCATACGGTCGCCGTGGCGTGCCACGTCGCGCAACTCAGCCATGTACTGGCTCACCAGCGACGGCTGTTCCGATAAATTCCTGATTTTCATGCTATCAATTTTTTATGGCCATGGGCTGTGAGCTTTGAGCCATTTTGTATATATAAAAATTTTTATTTCCTAAGTTAATATTCAATCAAATCTACAACTTAACAAAAAGCCGGCAATGTTCCCATAGCCCATAGCTCATAGCTCACGGCTCAAAGCTCTGGTAGCAGCAAGGTCGGCGGTGAGCTGAGTGCGCAGCTCCTCGATGCCGCTCATGGGGCGCTCATCGCGCAGGCGCGCAATGAAATCCACCCTTATCCGGCGGCCATAGAGGTCGCCATCGAAGTCGATGATATGCACCTCAATGCTTCGCCCGGCGCCGTCGGCAAAAGTGGGGCGAGAGCCAATGTTGGCCATTCCGCCACGCCGCGAGCCATCGGGGAGCGTCACCGCCACGGCATACACGCCATCGCGCGGCACCAGCAGCAGCGGCGATGGCAGCACCACATTGGCCGTGGGGAAGCCAATTTTCCGGCCGCGGGCAAAGCCATGCTCCACCGAGCCGGTGAATCCATAGCGCCACCCAAGCTTGTGGGCCGCGCCAGCCACATCGCCGGCTTCGAGCTGGCGGCGCACTATCGACGAGCTTACGGGAGCAAAGTCGCCAAGGTATTCCTCGGCACGCTCCACATCGAGCCCCAGCTCGCGGCCGTGGGCAATGTAGTCGGCCGGCTGCTCATTGCGGTTATGCCCGAAGCGGTGGTTGAAGCCCATAAGCACTGCGCGAGTGGAATAATCATCGCGTAGGAGGCGCATAAAGCCCCGGGAATCGAGCCGCGACAGCTCGGTGGTGAAATCCATCACCACGATGTAGTCGACGCCCGTAGCGGCGATTCTACGCAGCCTGTCGCCAAGCGGAGTGATGAGGCACAGCGGGTCGCCGGGGCGGAGCACATTGCGGGGGTGACAGGCAAAAGTCACCACCGCCGAGTGCAGCCCACGGGCAGCCGCAAAGCGTCGCAGTTGCTCAATAAGCCACAGGTGGCCACGGTGCACGCCGTCAAACATGCCAATCGTCGCCGCCACCTCCTCCATTCGTCCCGGCACATTCCCCAAAATCTCGGCCATCGTGGTTGTCGTTGCAGTAGTTATTATCGTTACATTTCAGTTCCCCCTCTAACCTTTAACCCATCCACTCCCCTATCGCATCGATAAACTCGCTGCCCGGCACCACCAGGGCGGTTTCGAAGCCCACCTCAGCTGCACTGTCGAGGTTCTTCTGCGAGTCGTCGATGAAAAGCGTTTCCTCGGGCTTAATTCCCAGGTGCTCAATGGCATACTCAAAAATCTCACGGCTCGGCTTCGCCAGATGCGACTCAAAAGAGGTGACGCGGCCATCGAAGTAGTCGCTCATCTCAAGGCCCTCGGCACGGAAGCACTCAGCGATTTTCGAGTAGTACATAATAGGGTTAGTATTGGATAGCAGGTAGATTCCAAAGTCCTTGCGCAGCATGCGCAGCTCCACGAGCCGGTGCTCGGGAATGCCAATGAGGAAAGCATTGAGAGCGGCCTGCACCTGCTCATCGGTCACATCGCCGCCCCCGCCGGGAATGCGGCTGCGCACCTCATCGCAAAACTCGTGAGGCGTCATCTCGCCCTCCTCAAGTTTCAAGAACGGGCCACTCTGCACATAGAGTCCCAGCATCTCATTGGCGCCCTCCATGCCCAATGCAGTGAGAGCCTCCACACAGCGCTCGCGCTCAATATCCATAATCACTCCCCCCAGGTCGAAGAGGAGATTGCGTATCGTTTTGCTCATGTCACAAAAAAAGTTTTCTGCAAATTTACTACTTTCCACCCACACCCACAACCCCCACCCCACTAAAATTGCCGGCATCCGCGCTATGGCGGGCATAATTCCACCGCCACCCAAGAAGAGCCTCCCCCTCCGGAAAAACCATGGATTTGGCGCATATTTTTGTGACATGACACAGATTTATGCGCCAAATCGGCCTCTTTTCACCACAATGCAGTGTCACTTGCTTAGATTCACCCAATCCCCCAAATGGAATCTTTGGTGGAGGAATTTTCTGTGGCAAGGGGGTGTGGAGGTGATGCGGTGGATATATTTTCGGGAACAAAGGCAATATTTAGCTATATTTTCCTTATTTCGCAAAACTATTGTGTGATTATTCTGCAATATGTAACTTTGCAGCGTGAGATTTTTCATGGCAGTGGCCGTGAGGAAGAAAAAATGATTATTAACGCCCAAAAAAAGATACCCTTAATTCCGCAACACTATAATTTAACTTTATTTATAAGTTCCTGAGCA
>CAMGFF010000292.1 GCA_946055125.1 uncultured Prevotellaceae bacterium
CCAGATAAAGCGCTTCCTTGTGGAGCTTGGATCGCACAAGCGGTGGCAACTGGTGAGCCAGCTATTTCACAAGCATGTGAAGAGCGAGGAGGACAAGAAGTGGATAATGCCGGTGGTGTATGCCTGCATGAACATGGCAAAGAGCAAGACCGGTGCGCTGATAGTGATACAGCAAAACATGCTGCTCGACGACTATGAGCGCACCGGCGACATTATCGACGCCCGCATCAATGCCCGCCTCATTGAGAATATCTTCTTCAAGAACAGTCCGCTGCACGACGGCGCGATGATAATTGCCGGGATGAGGATAATGTCGGCGGGCTGCATCTTGCCGGTGTCGCACGACACCGACCTGCCGCGCCACCTTGGCCTGCGCCACCGCTCCGCACTTGGAATAGCGCAGGCAACCGACGCAATAGCCGTGGTGGTGCGTGAGGAGACCGGCAACATATCGCTGGCTCACAAGGGCAATATCTACCTGAAGCTCACAAGCACCGAGCTTGAGCACCGCCTCTCGGAGATTATCACTGCCTGACAATGCAACTATAACGCCAAAACCAAGATTTATTATGGAGAATTATGTGAATGTGCTCCTCGCACTGCTCAATGAGATGTCGCCCTATCTGCTCTTTGGCTTCATGGCGGCTGGACTGCTGCACGGCTTCGTGCCACGGCGCATGCTCGCCCGGCACCTCTCGGGCAACGGACTCTCCACGGTGCTCAAGGCGGTGCTGCTTGGCGTGCCGCTGCCTCTGTGCTCGTGTGGAGTGATACCCACCACGGTGTCGCTCAGGAAGAACGGGGCCTCGGAGGCAGCGTCAACGTCGTTTCTCATCGCCACGCCGCAGACGGGCATCGACAGCATAGCCGCCACTTACTCGCTGCTGGGGCTGCCATTTGCCCTGCTTCGCCCTGTGGTGGCAATGGTCACAGGAGTGGTGGGCGGACTGCTCGTGGGTAGCCTGGGCAGCCACAAGGAAGTGACCGACGGCTGCGCCGACGACTGCGGCTGTGGCTCGCACAGCGCCGACGCTCCAAAGAGCTTCGCCCACAAGCTGCTCGCCTCGCTCGAATATGGCTTCGTGACCGTGATGCAAGACGTTGGCCGCTGGCTGCTCCTTGGCTTGCTCATAGCGGCATTAATCACCGTGCTGGTGCCCGAGGGGTTCTTTGCACAGCTGGCTGACAGACCGCTGCTCAACATGCTGGTGGTGCTTGCCATAGCGGTGCCCATGTATGTGTGTGCCACAGGGTCGATACCCATAGCGCTGTCGCTAATGCTCAAGGGCTTGTCGCCAGGAGCTGCGCTGGTGTTTCTCATGGCCGGTCCGGCCACAAATGTGATGTCGCTGCTGGTGATGGGGCGCGTGCTTGGCAAGCGGTCGATGCTGCTCTATCTCACCACCATCATCGCCGGCGCGGTGCTCTCGGGGCTTGCAATCGACTATCTGCTGCCGGCTGAGTGGTTCATGCCCGGTGCCGGAGTGGCGCAAAGTTGCTGCCACAGCGGCTGTGGCTCGCAGCCCGGGTGGCTGTCAGTGACAAGTTCGGTGGTATTCTCGCTGCTGCTGGCGTGGAGCTTCATAGCGAGGAAAATCGACTCATTACATTTATTAAAAACCCAACATACCGACATGAAAAAGAAGTTTAAGATTAATGGCATGATGTGCAACCACTGCAAGGCCAATGTGGAGAGCAATCTTGCCAAAGTGAAAGGCGTGAAGACCGTGACTGTGGACCTCGCCCTCGGCGTGGCCTATGTGGAAGGCGACTTCGATGCAAGTGAAGTGATTGAGATGATTAAATCAATAGGATATGACTACGTTGAAGAATAAGACCACGAGAATGAGCGTGGCAATAGCAGCCATTATGGCACTGGGTGCACAGCCGTGCGCAATGGCACAGACCGCCGCCGATGCCACCACCGGAGCCACCTATGCCACTAAGCCCGCCGCCGGCAAGGTGCAACAGCCATATGTGCCCTCGGAGGAGATACTGAAGTCGCGCCGAGAGTTCCAGGACGCGAAATTCGGCATATTCCTGCACTGGGGGCTCTACAGCATGCTCGCCACCGGAGAGTGGACCATGACCAACCGCAACCTGAATTATCGCGAATATGAGAAGCTGGCGGGCGGATTCTATCCGTCGAAGTTCAGCGCACGGGAGTGGGTGAGTGCCATAAAGGCCTCGGGCGCGAAATACATTTGCATCACCTCGCGCCACCACGAGGGATTCTCGATGTTCCACACCAAGTACTCAAGCTACAACATTGTGGATGCCACCCCATTCAAGCGCGACATTCTCAAGGAGCTTGCCGACGAGTGCGCCCTGCAGGGCATAAGGCTTCACTTCTACTACTCCCACATCGACTGGTGGCGAGAGGACGCAGTGTGGGGTCGCACGGGACGTGGCACAGGCCGCCCCAATCCCCACGGCGACTGGAAGAGCTACTACAAATTCATGAACAACCAGCTCACCGAGCTGCTCACCAACTATGGCAAGGTGGGCGCGATATGGTTCGACGGCTGGTGGGACCAGGACCAGAACCCCGGCTTCGACTGGGAGCTGCCCGAGCAGTATGCCCTCATTCACCGTCTGCAGCCGGGCTGCCTCGTGGGCAACAACCATCACCAGGTGCCATTCGACGGCGAGGATATTCAAATCTTTGAGCGCGACCTCCCGGGCGAGAACAAGGCCGGGCTTTCGGGCCAGGACATCAGCCGCCTGCCTCTCGAAACCTGCGAGACCATGAACGGCATGTGGGGCTACAAAATCAACGACCAAGACTATAAATCGACCAAGACACTCATTCACTACCTCGTGAATGCGGCAGGAAAGAACGCCAACCTGCTCATGAACATTGGCCCGCAACCCGATGGCCAGCTGCCCGCAATAGCCGTGGAGCGACTGCGCGAAATGGGCGAGTGGATGAAGACCTATGGCGAAACTATCTACGGCACCCGCGGCGGTATCGTGGCTCCCCACGACTGGGGCGTGACCACGCAGAAGGACAACCGCCTCTTCGTGCACATTCTCAA
>CAMGFF010000293.1 GCA_946055125.1 uncultured Prevotellaceae bacterium
CGGATGTCATTCCGATTTTCTTTCCTAATAATCCTGGCATTTCTCTTTAATTTTTGTTTTGTTCTTTGATCACTTTGTTTGTTTTCTCTAAAGTCTATCAGGTCGCATTGGCATCACACCTTGATCTCCACTGCCACTCCACTCGGAAGCTCAAGCTTCATCAGTGCATCAACGGTCTTCGCTGTCGAGCTGTAGATGTCAATGAGGCGCTTGAACGACGATAGTTGGAATTGCTCGCGCGACTTCTTGTTAACGAAGGTCGAGCGGTTCACAGTGAAGATTCTCTTGTGAGTCGGCAGTGGAATGGGTCCGCTCACCGTTGCTCCTGTAGCCTTCACAGTCTTCACAATCTTCTCAGCCGACTTGTCGACCAAGTTGTGATCGTAAGATTTTAATTTGATTCTGATTTTTTGGCTCATATTTTTTAATGATTACTCTTTTTTCCTTTTACTTCAATAAATCCACGCGGCCCTGGCACTCTGTGAGCACTGCCTTGGCTATCGAGGTGCTCACCTCAGAGTAGTGCGAGAACGACATTGTGCTGGTTGCACGTCCCGATGTGATGGTGCGGAGTGCTGTCACGTAGCCAAACATCTCGGCAAGCGGCGCCTTGGCCTTCACGATGCGTGCGCCACTGCGGCTCGACTCCATGCCCTCTACCTGTCCACGACGCTTGTTAAGGTCGCCAATCACATCTCCCATGCTCTCCTCGGGTGTCACAACCTCTACCTTCATGATAGGCTCAAGCAGCACGGGGCGTGCCTGCTCGCTGGCCTTCTTGAATGCCTGTATTGCACAAAGCTCAAATGAGAGCTGGTCGGAGTCTACCGGGTGGAACGATCCGTCGATTACCGTAACCTTCAGGTGCTCTACCGGGAAGCCTGCAAGCACTCCGTTCTTCATCGCTGTGGTGAAGCCCTTCTGTATCGAGGGGATAAACTCCTTAGGAATGTTTCCTCCCTTCACCTCATCTACAAACTGGAGGTTGCCCTCAAAGCCCTCATCAACCGGCTCTACGCGAACGATGATGTCGGCAAACTTACCGCGACCACCGGTCTGCTTCTTGAATACCTCACGCAGCTCAACCGGTTTGGTGATTGCCTCCTTGTAGGATACTTGCGGACGGCCCTGGTTGCACTCTACCTTGAACTCACGACGCAGACGGTCGATGATGATGTCGAGGTGAAGCTCACCCATTCCAGAAATAACGGTTTGTCCGGTCTCCTCGTTGGTCTGCACGCGGAAAGTGGGATCCTCCTCTGCCAGCTTCTGGAGTCCTACTCCGAGCTTGTCGAGGTCTTTCTGGGTCTTAGGCTCTACGGCGATTCCAATCACGGGATCGGGGAAGTCCATCGACTCAAGCACGATAGGTGCATTCTCGTCGCAGAGTGTGTCGCCTGTGCGAGTATCCTCGAATCCTACGCCGGCACCAATGTCGCCACAGCCGGTGCTGTCCATCGGGTTCTGCTTGTTGGAATGCATCTGGAAGAGGCGCGAAATACGCTCCTTCTTGCCCGAGCGAGAGTTGAGCACGTAGCTTCCTGCGTCGATCTTGCCCGAATATACGCGGAAGAACACCAGGCGGCCCACATAGGGGTCGGTGGCAATCTTGAACGCAAGCGCACAAGTGGGATCCTCAAAGATGGGACGGCGAGTCACCTTGGTGTCGGGGTCGCCCATAGCGTGTCCCTCTACTACTGCCGTGTCCTCAGGGCTGGGCAGATATGCGCAAACAGCGTCGAGCAGAGTCTGCACACCCTTGTTCTTGAACGACGAGCCGCAGAGCATTGGCACGGCCTCCATCTTCAGCGTTGCTGCACGAAGCGCACGCTTGATTTCCTCCTCAGTGATTGTCGAGGGGTCATCGAAATACTTGGCCATAAGGTCATCGTCAAACTCCGCGATGGTCTCAAGCATCTTGTCGCGCCACTCCTCGCACTCTGCCACCATGTTGGCGGGAATATCCTCCACGCTATACTCAGCGCCCATGGTCTCATCGTGCCAGAAGAGTGCCTTCATTCTCACGAGATCCACCACGCCCTTAAATGTCTCCTCAGCGCCTATGGGCACCTGGATAGGACAGGGATTTGCGCCAAGCACCTCCTTCATCTGGCGTACTACCTCGAAGAAGTTGGCCCCCGAACGGTCCATCTTGTTCACATAACCCACGCGAGGCACATTGTATTTGTCTGCCTGACGCCATACGGTCTCCGACTGGGGCTCTACACCTCCTACGGCGCAGAATGTTGCCACAGCACCATCGAGCACACGGAGCGAGCGCTCTACCTCCACGGTGAAGTCAACGTGTCCAGGAGTGTCAATCAGGTTGATCTTATACTTCTGGTCATTGTATTTCCAGAATGTGGTGGTCGCTGCCGAGGTGATTGTGATACCACGCTCCTGCTCCTGCTCCATCCAGTCCATCGTGGCTGCTCCATCGTGCACCTCACCAATCTTGTGGGTCAGTCCGGTGTAGAACAGGATGCGCTCCGACGTTGTGGTCTTGCCGGCATCGATGTGTGCCATGATGCCGATGTTGCGCGTAAATTGAAGTTTTGCGTCTATTGTAGCCATTCTCTTAAATGTCTTTGTGAGTTATCAATTTAGAATCTGAAGTGTGCGAATGCACGGTTTGCCTCGGCCATGCGGTGCATATCCTCTTTGCGCTTGAAGGCTCCGCCCTGCTCATTGTAGGCATCTACTATCTCGGCTGCGAGCTTATCGGCCATGGTCTTTCCACCACGCTTGCGGGCATAAAGGATGAGATTTTTCATTGATATCGACTCTTTGCGGTCGGGGCGGATCTCAGTTGGAACCTGGAATGTGGCACCACCCACGCGACGTGATTTTACCTCTACTTGCGGAGTCACGTTCTCCAATGCTTTCTTCCATATCTCGAGGGCGGTCTTCTCCTCGTTGGGAAGCTTATTCTTTACGTTCTCTAAGGCTGTATAGAAAATGGTGTACGATGTGGTCTTCTTGCCATCATACATCAGGTGATTCACGAATTTCGAAACTCTTACATCACCGAAT
>CAMGFF010000294.1 GCA_946055125.1 uncultured Prevotellaceae bacterium
TATCGGGGCACGCTCGGGACTTGCACCCATTAGATTATGCCCATGTCGGGCGAACCCAAAAACTGCGAGTGTCAGCCATCTGCCGCTCGCAGTTTTCATATCAGCAATCTTCCAAAAATCAGCCGGGGATGTCAAAATTCGGTTTGATGATATTTTCATGTAGGGACGCACACTGGTGCGTCAGCGTGACCGCATCATAATCAAGCGAGTGCAAAAGCTACTGTGGGCGGGTTCACCGGTGTGCGCCCCCACCTAAGTGGTTGTTTTCACATTTCGATACGCCACATAGCAATAAAAAAAGGCGCAACAGCGTGCCGCAAATACGTGATAATGCACGCCACCCTGCAAATTCCTGATGCTTTCTTCAATCATTCGATTTCTCTCACACAGCAAAGCCCACGGAGGCTCTCATAGTCCTCTGTCAGTCAAATACTCCGTCGATAGACTCCTCGGGCGTGCTGCTCACCGGGTCACTGTCGCCCTCGGAGGGCACACCGCCCGGATATACCTTGCTGCACACGTCAATTCCCTCCGGGAACTCAAAGGTGGCGCTCTGCGTATAGGGCAACTTGGGATCCTCAAGCACCTTCTTCAAGTACAGTCCATAAATGGGCAATGCCATCTCCGCTCCCTGTCCGTTGGCCATCGTGTTGAAGTGTATGTAGCGTTCCTCACCGCCTACCCACACTCCCGTCACCAGTTGTGGCGTGAAGCCCATAAACCAGCCGTCGGCATTGTAGTTGGTGGTGCCGGTCTTGCCACCCATCTGCGCAGTGAGAGCGTAGGGAGCCCGGCGCAGGCGGCTGCCGGTGCCCGAATCCACCACATTGAGCAATATCGAGAGTATCTTGTAGTAGGCATCCTCGCTTATGCACTCGGTGTGCTGCGGGGTAAACTCGCTTATCACATTGCCCTGATTGTCGGTGATGCGCGTCACAAAGAGCGGATCCACACGCATTCCCTTGTTGGCAAATGCAGTGTAGGCCGTCACCATCTCTTTCACCGACACGTCGCAAGAGCCCAGGCATATCGCCTTCACCGGGTCGAGCTTGTTGGTGATGCCAAAGTTGTGCATGTTTCTCACGAGCTGTGCCGGCGAGAGTGCGTCCATGAGGCGCGCCGAAATCCAGTTGTTGGAGTTGGTCAGCGCCCAGCGCAGCGTCACCATCTCCCCTATGCGAGCCTTGCCGGTGTTGCGCGGCTTCCACTCGCGCCCGGCCTCGTCATATAGCACCGGCTGGGCATTGAGCATCTCATCGCAGGGTGTGTAGCCCTCCTCCATAGCATAGGTGTAGAGGAATGGCTTTATCGTCGAGCCTATCTGCCGCCGGCCACTGCTCACCATGTCATACTGGAAATACCTGAAGCTCGGTCCGCCCACATAGGCTTTCACATGGCCCGTCACCGGGTCCATCGACATCATGCCCGTGCGAAGATACGATTTCGTGTAGAGCAGCGAGTCCATGGGGCTCATCACCGTGTCTATTCCGCCATCGTAGTCAAAAACGTGCATCTCGCGCTTCTCCTTGAAGTTGGCAAAGATCTCCTCATCGCTCATTCCGGCTATCTTCAGCACGCGGTAGCGCTCACTCTGCCGCACCGCCTTCTTTATCAGCGCGTCGCGCTGCTCAAGTGGCAGTTCCTCGCGATTCGAGGTGTAGGGATTGCGGGTTCCACCCTTTTCCTTGAAGAATTTCTTTTGCAGACTCAGCCCAAGGTGGTCGTGCACTGCCTGCTCGGCATAGCGCTGCATTCGCGCGTCGATGGTGGTGTATATCTTCAGTCCGTCGGTGTAGATGTTATATTGGGTTCCGTCGGGCTTGCGGTTCTTCTCACACCACCCATAGAGCGGATTGCTCGCCCATGCTATCGAGTCGTCGACATACTGCTGTCCTCCCCAGCTCGGATAGTCGCTGCGCACCGGGCGCTTCGCCGTGAGCATGCGCCGCAGCTCCTCGCGGAAGTAGGGCGCAAGTCCCTCCTTGTGGTCCACCTTGTGGAAGTGAAGCGTGAGTGGCTCCTTCTGCAGCTCCAGCAGCTCCTCCTCGCTTATCATGTCCGCCTTGTGCATCTGCTCAAGCACCACATTCCGCCGGCCGCGTGTGCGCTCATTGTAGCGCACCGGGTTGAAGTAGCTGGGGTTCTTCGCCATTCCCACAAGCGTCGCAGCCTCCGTTATCGTCAGGTCCTTGGGCTCTTTCCCGAAATACACCCATGCCGCAGTCTTTATTCCCACTGCATTGTTCAGGAAGTCAAATTGGTTGAAGTACATCTTTATGATTTCGTCCTTCGTGTAATATCTCTCCAGCTTCACCGCTATCATCCACTCTATAGGCTTCTGCAGCAGGCGCTCCATCACACCCGACGACTCCGGCGAGTAGAGCTGCTTCGCAAGCTGCTGCGTTATCGTGCTGCCGCCGCCTGCATTCTTCTGCATCAATATGCCACGCTTTATTATAGCCCGGGCAAGCGCCCTCATGTCGATGCCCGAGTGCGACTCAAACCGCGCGTCCTCGGTGGCTATCAGAGCATTCGAAAGATGCGGCGACAGAGCGTCAAAGTCCACATACACGCGGTTCCCCTTGCTGTGATAGTAGCGCCCAAGCTCCTCCCCATCGGCCGACATAACCACCGATGCAAACCTGTCCGTAGGATTCTTCAGCTCCTCAATCGCCGGCATGTAACCTATCACCCCATTATAAATCAAGTACAGCATCACGCCCACAAAAATCCATGCAAGCGCAAATGCCGTCCACATTGCTGTGATTATCCGTCGTGTAGTATTGCTCATAGTTCCAATAATATTGCCATTATCCTTTTCAAAAAAATTCCGTCACAAAGTTACAACAAACCCCTCAAATAAACAACACCAAAAAATCACAACTGGAGTTTGACAAAAAATTGTGAAACGGCGCTGTGCCCCCTGCACAGTTCATTTTTATTTATCACCCCATTAACCCTCGCGTCAACCACGGCCCTCACCCTGCCGTCAAGGTGCCCGTAAACCTAATCGAGAAACACGTCAA
>CAMGFF010000295.1 GCA_946055125.1 uncultured Prevotellaceae bacterium
TAAAAATACCCCTCTCATTGAGAATGCAACGCAATCTTAAATGAAAGAGCCGTGCGGCAGTGTGGGTATCCCCTCCTTCTTTGCAGCTCACTTTTGCACCTCGAAGCAAGATTTTTTGTAACTTTGTGGGAGAATACTCTTGGCACGGATTTTGCAGCCATGCCAATAACATAGAAATCACATTTACAAAAAAAACGTTTTTATTGCTATGAAGGATATCAACGACAACAAGGCTGTGATGAAATCGCCCGGCGTGGCCCTAGCCGGGCAGCACGATGAGGTGGCACAGAGCGTGAGCGATGACCTGAGCCGAGAGCGCCGCCGGCCACTCATATTTGTGGGCAACGACGACGGCTTCCGCGCCGCCGGACTGGCTGCCCTCATCGAGGTGGCTTCGCGCTTCGGTGATGTGGTGGCGGTGGCGCCGGTCGAGCACCAGTCGGGCAAGGCCTCGGCTATCACTGTCGACACTCCGCTGCGCGTGCACCGCATCCATGCCACCTTGCACTCGGTGCTCTACAGCGTGAACGGCACCCCCGTGGACTGCGCCAAGCTCGCCCTCAACCGCCTGCTGCCACGCAAGCCCGACTTGCTGCTATCGGGAATCAACCATGGCTACAACTCGGGCAACAGCGTAATCTACTCGGGCACCATGGGCGTGACCTTTGAGGGAACCTTCCGCGGCGTGCCGAGCATTGGCTTCTCCTATGGCGACTATATGCCCGATGCCAACTTCTCGCCATGCCTCCCCATCGTGGAGCAAGTAATCGAAGAAGCCCTCAGTGGCGGCATCGCGCCCGGCGTGTGCCTCAACGTGAACATTCCCAAGTGCGACAAGGTGCTGGGGGTGAAACGTGTGCGCTCGGCTCGCGGCTACTGGAAGGAGGAATTTGAGGAGCGAATCGACCCGCACGGCCGCACCTACTACTGGCTCACCGGCAGCTACCACAACCAGGAGCCCGACAATCCCGAAACCGACCTCTACTGGCTCGACCGCGACTATGCCACAATAGTGCCTTGCCGCCCCGACCTCACTGCCTACGACCAGCTGTGAGCCGCAGCCCCCTTGAACGTATAAACGAAAAGGTCGCCTAAGCACTTGCGCTTAGGCGACCTTGTGTTTTTTCATGCCTTTTCAGGCTGTGTGAGGATTACTCCTGGGTTGAATCCCACCATACGGGGATCGACCATGTGAGCTTGTGGCGGTTCCAGCAGGGCTTGGAAGTTCCTTCCTCCACATAGTCGAGGAGTGCTTCTGCGCCCGGCACCTGCGAGCCAATGGCCTGCAGGTTGTCCACGTTGTAGTTGTACTCGTGCGAGCACTGGCGCCAGCGGCGAAGGCCCTTGCCCACGGGTATGTAGTCCTGCTGCAGCTTGGTGTTGGCAGTGTACTCGGCAGGAACCTCCCAGTTGAGCACGCAGCCTTTCTCATAGTCCATGCGGCGCATGTCGTTGAAAATCTCAACCGAGCTGATGAGAGCAAGGCGCTTCTGTGTGAGAATCTTGGCGAGAGTAATGTCGGCCGACGAGCCAAGGGCGTTCTCCACATAGTTGTCGATAGCGGCAGCGTCCATAGGAGTGAACGACGGGCACTCGTTGAGGTTGGCGTCCTCGGCAACCCATACCTTGAGCTTCTCGTTCATCAGCTCGATGGCTGCGCGGGTTCCGGCCTTGTAGGCGTTGAAGGCCTCGGCCTTGTTGCCCTGGCGGAAGAGGACCTCGGCCTTGATGAAGCAAGCCTCGGGATAGATGGCCACGTAGCCCGGAGCGCTCACGCGGTTGAAGAACACGCCCGACTGCTTCGACTTGTCGTTGCCTTTCTGCTTGCGGTAGATGAGGTCAACATTGGCGGCATAGCCCTTCGAGGAGCCCGTGGTCTGGATGAAGACTGTGTCGCCCTGGCGGCTCTCGCTGTCGCAATACCAGCCACCCTTATCCTCATCGAACGAAGTGCTGTAAGGAGCGCCGTTGGTGCGGATAAGAGTGTGCATATCCACACCGGCGGTGCGGCGCCACTTGCCCACAATCTTGATGGGCTGTCCGGCTACATAGTCGGGCAGTTGCGGAGTTCCGCCTGCGAAGTATGCCCAGGGGAGCATGTGGTCGGCACGCGGGTCTTCGATTCCCTTGCCGTCGTAGTTGGTGAGGTTATCCACGAGCATCTTGGTGCAGTAGTAGTTGGAGTTCATACCCCACACCGAGTAGAGCGGAGCATAGTCAACCGGCTCATCCCATCCCAGCACGTCGTGCGAGAGCGAGTTGGCGTCGAGGTGGTTGATGATGGTGTTGTCGGAGTTGCTCTGCTGAGCCTTGCTGAGGCAGTCGAGAATAGTTGCTGCGTCATATTTTCCGTCCTTGTAGCTTCCCTCGCCCTTCTTGGTGAGCTTCAGGATCCAGCGAGCCTTCATGAGGTAGCACATCTTGAGCCACTTGTTCACGTCGCCCTGGTTCCAACTGTCGCCTACCGAGAGGGGCTGTGCGCCGGCAGCCTGCTCCTTCTGGAAGAGCTCTATTGCCTCGTCGAGGAGGTCGAAGCAGCCCATATAGATGGTGCGGCCGGTGTCGTAGGCAGGAAGTGCGCTCTCACCGAGAGCCTCGGTAAATGGCATCTCGCCGTAGAGGTCGGTCATGAGCATGAAGCCGTAGGCCTTGAGGAAGCGAGCTGCGCCGGCATAGTGATAGGCACCGGCAGCCATAGCCTTGTCATACATTCCCTGGAGGTTGGAGCCTGCGCCCACGAAGAACCACTGGTAGGGCGTAGTTACCCAGTTTATCGATGGCAGCCACGACGAAGCGCCGCCGTAGGTGCTCGTCTGTGAGTTCATGGTGTAGTCTCCCATTGCCATGCACGTGCGGAACGAGGCAAACATATAGGCGCTGTTGGTGTAGAACTGGCAGTGAGGCAAGTTCTGGTAGTAGGCAGCAGCAGCATCGCTTGGGCTGTTGGGATTGTCGTTCACATCGAGCCAGTCGTTGCAGGAGCTCAGTGCCAATCCAGCCGCAAGAACTAA
>CAMGFF010000296.1 GCA_946055125.1 uncultured Prevotellaceae bacterium
GAATCCGACACCATATTCTCCGACGATGAAGTGTTCTCCGATGCAGCAATGACAAAGTCGGTGATGGCAGGATTCTACAACCAAATTGACTTTGGCCCTAATTTCCAGAATTTCGGCGATTTCTCCACCACTAAGGGAACGTGGGGCGAGCTCGATGAGGCCTCGTGCTTTCAGGTGAATTCTTCAACCTCCTATGCCGACGACCTGTGGCGGCACTACCCCTACGGCCTTATCCGCAACCTCAACCAGTTTCTTGCCAGCGTGCGTGCCTCGGCGGCTCTCACCGACAAGGACAAGAAACAGTGTGAGTATGAAACCCGATTCTTGCGTGCCTGGGCCTACTTCTACATGGCTCGCGGGCTCGGTGGCATGCCTATAGTGGGCGACAAGGTGTTCACCGTTGCCTACGACCTTGCCGAGATGCAGATTCCGCGCAGCACCGAGGCCGGTATCTACGACTACATCATCAGCGAGTGTGATGAGTGCGCTGCCAATCTCGCCGAGGATGGAGGTGTGCATCAGGCCCGTGCAAGCAAGTATGCAGCTCTCACCCTCAAGGCTCGCGCGGCTATCACTGCTGCCAGTCTGGCAAAGTATAACAACCTTGTTACCCCCGACATCGTAACTCCCGGTGGTGAGGTGGGCATTCCCGCCGATAAGGCGCAATACTACTACGAGATAGCCGAAAAGACGGCAAAGGAGATTATCGACTCCAAAAAATTCAGCCTCTATCAGAAGGAAGCCGACAAGGCTACCAATTTCTACCGCCTTTTTGTCGACAAGGATGGCAACAAGGAGGTGATCTGGGCACGCGACTATCTATCGCCCGATGTCACTCACGGATGGTCGGCAAGCTCTTCGGCTCCGCAGCTCACCGGCAACTCGGCGGCCAACGAGAACACCCCGCTGCTCAACCTCGTGGAGGCATTTGAATACACTGACAACCGCGACGGTCACCTGAAAATATCCACCGATAAGGGCGACTACATCTTCTACGACGATGCCAACGACATTTTCGCCAACAAGGACCCACGCCTTAAAGGCTCTATCATGGGCCCCGGCGATGAAATCGACGGCAATACTATGGTGTATCAAACCGGACAGCTGAAACTCCAGAAGAAGGGTAATAAATACACCTGGACAACCAAGACTGCCGCTGCCGGCACTACCGACGACGATGGCGACCTCATCACATCGGTGAATGGCCCACGCGCAAGCTCGGGCTCATGGGACAACAGCACCGGCTTCAACTTCCGCAAGTATCTCGACCCCACCGAGAATGGGCGCAAGTCGTCGGTGGGCAGCGATGTGTGGTTCATTCGTATGCGCTATGCCGAGGTGGTGCTAATCTATGCTGAGGCTTTGCTTGAGCAAGGCAAGATGGATGCCGGATTGCCTTATTTCAACTCCATTCGAGAGCGTGCGGGCCTCAACGCCCTGCCGTCGTACTCTCTTCTCGACATTGAGCAGGAACGCCGCGTGGAGTTCCCGCTCGAGAACCACCGCTACTGGGACCTGAAGCGCTGGCGCCGCGCTCACATCGTGTGGGACGGTGAGAACGAGAACTCCACCCAGTGGAGCCTCTTCACCTATCGCGTGAAGGAC
The DNA here is from genome assembly GCA_946055125.1 of uncultured Prevotellaceae bacterium. Classification (GTDB taxonomy): domain Bacteria; phylum Bacteroidota; class Bacteroidia; order Bacteroidales; family Muribaculaceae; genus CALZFJ01. Next base: position 1,606 of record CAMGFF010000296.1, read on the forward strand.
CCGCGCAGCGCCGAGAATGGCAAGTGGGCGTTCCAGCGCGTGCAGAACTCGAAGATGACAAGCGCACGCCGGTTTGAAATGCGCAACTACTACAACTTCCTGCACGAGTCGTGGCTTGCCAATAATCCCAAGCTCGTGAAAAATCCTTTCCAGTAATCTAAAAATGTTATCCCAAAATGATGAAGAATATAATTTATTGCATTACATTTGCTGCCGCATCACTGTTGCTCGGCAGCTGTGAGGCCGACAATATGGAAGCTCCCTACTGCCAAATCACCGGCACTATGTGCTATCAGGGCAAGGCAATAGGCGTGCGTGGCTCGGGTAGCAACCAGCTCACACCCACGGTGGAAATCGAGGTGTGGGAGGCCGGATTTGGCAAGGAAGCCGCTCTCAACGTCAACGTGAAGCAAGATGGCACTTTCTCCACATTCGTCTATCCCGGTGAGAAGCGAATAATCACTAAGAAGGGAGTGGGGCCATGGCAGCAGGCCGACACGCTACGCATAAAGGTGGATGGAAATGTGAACATCGACTATGAGGTGACTCCCTATGCCACGATCTCCGATGTGAATTACACTTTCAGCGGTGCCGACAGCACACTCACGGCCACTTTCCACGTGGAGCAGGTCGACGAAACTGCCACCCTCAAGTCGGTGGGCCTGCTGGTCAACAACACCCAGTTTGTGGATATGGTCAACTACAAGGCTTCGAAGACCGGAGCCGGAACTACCGGCGAGGTGAGCCTTACGGTGGATCTGAAAGGACTCAAGTCGAAATATCCGGCTATGTATGCGCGTGTATTCGTGAAGGTCGACAAGTCGAGTTATGAATGTTACTCCACCACGCCCTATCATGTGTGGTGAAATTATTAATACCAAGAATAATTTTGATGGTTTGATATGGTAAAAAAAATAATCTTGTCATCGCTGTGCGCTGCCGCTCTCACCGGCAGCGCACAGGATGCCCCCACCATGGGCTGGAGCTCATGGAACACCTTTGCATTGAATATCAACGATGAAATTATCAAGAGCCAGGCCGACGCTATGGTGGCTCAAGGCCTCAGCAAGGTGGGATTCAAGTACATCAACATCGACGATGGCTTCTTCGGCGGCCGCCGTATGAGTGATGGGCAGCTGCTCATTCACCCCATGCGGTTCCCTAATGGACTTCGCGGCCTGGTGGATTACATTCACAGCTTGGGCCTGAAAGCGGGTATCTACTCCGATGCGGGCCGTAACACCTGCGGCCACTACTGGGGGAACGACACCATTGCCCACGACGTGGGACTCTATGGCTATGACCGGCGCGATGCCGATTTCTACTTCAAGGAGCTTGATTTCGACTTCATTAAGGTGGACTTCTGCGGCGGAACCGACTGGACCAACTTCGACAAGACCGTTCTC
>CAMGFF010000297.1 GCA_946055125.1 uncultured Prevotellaceae bacterium
AAGATTTGCCACGCTTAACTTTCTCAATGAAGTTGGTGGGCTTGTTTTTCATTTGATTGATAAGGTCCTCAAAGTATCTTGTATTCACTTTAATTGAGCGGAAGCCCGCGAGGGTGCGGCGGGTGATACTCTTTGCCATAGGTGTCTTGCAGACAACGAAGATGTTTTCTTCAATCACCTTTTTCCACACAGCCCACTCCTCCTCTATGCTGTCGGGAGAAGTAATGAGGCTTGCGAGGTGGGCGCGATAGGTGCTGTAAGCCATATATAGCGGATAAAGACCTGTCTTGGAATTTATTTCGAGGATTCGTGTGTCGGGGTTAAACACATTTGCTGTCACCTTGCCACGCTCAACGAAGCGAGGGTCGGCAAGCGGCTTCTTCTCGTCGAAGTCGGAGTTGAAGAAGCAGTAGCCACCGATAGTGTCGGAAATGTGCATATTCACCACACGCCACGGTGTGAGCACCGTTTCCTTGTCGGGATTGCGGAAAGTGGAGAAAATTTGCGTTATGCGCTCTATGCGTTGCTCGATAGAAAGGCGGTCGGCCGACCGAACCATGCTGCGTATACGCTTGGCTGCGGCCGCGAAGATGTCGCGGTCGTAGTATTTGCGGAAAGCGTTGAATTTTTGTTTCGTCACGCCACGAGGCATAAATTCTTCCCACGAAAGAGGGTCGATGAGCGAGGTGAAATTGTCGATTGTAATAGCGACCTTTTCGTCGTCGATGTCGGCTCCATAAATCATGAGAGGCATACGAATGGAGATTCCCCTAAGAATAGAGATTGCCGTTTCACGGTTTTTCTTTTTCGCTTTGAGCTCTTCAAGGCGCTTCTTTTGCTCCTCGGTGAGCTCCGGCTTGTCTTTTCTCCTCTTGTTCTTCTTTTCAAGTTCCTCAAGTTCCTCATATTCCTCATTGGTAAGCCCTTGATTATTCACATCGACCGAATTGGTCTTAGGCATTGCCTTGGTATTGCCAATGGTTTTCTTGAGGTCTTCAAATTCTTCGAGAGCTAAAGAGTCGAGCTTCATGAGCTCATCGTTATAGAGATAACCATCTTCGAAACCATTGTTGACAACACGCTCGATGTAAACCTTCTTGAGCTGTTGCAGCATTGTATCGACATCAAACTTGCGCATCAGCGAGCCCTCCATGCCAATCACCGGGCAGAAGTTGAGGAACTCACCCATGGCATTCCGGTCACCATCAGTGGTTTTTCCTGCTTTAGTAGTGACTCGGGCAGTCTCGGCAAGCACCTTCAGAGTGCGGTCGGGGGCGAAATCGAACACATAGCACTGCTCCTTCACGCGGCCATTGATGGTGGCAGGAGTCTGCACGCGGAAAATGGTCTGCATATATCCGGCGGCGGCAGTGTTGAAAGAGCCCGACAGCATGAGCACGGCAGTCCACTCGGGCACACTCACACCGGTGGTGAGGCGACCGCAGCTCAGCGTGATTGTGCGCGACTGGTCGGGGTCTTTGCCTATCTTTGAGCGAAGCAAAGCAAGAGCTTCGGCATTCTCCTCCTCTGTGGGGTCGCCATTGCCGGCAACATTCACCACCGTGAAATGCTGAAACACCGGGTGCCGCTCGAGCATTCGCTGCAGGGCGAGAGCCGACTTCACTCCGGGAATCATCCACAGCGTGTGGCGAAAGATGTCGCGGTAGGTGTCGTTTGAAAAAGGGTAGGCACTTTGTGATTCTTTCCTGCAAAGCAAGTCGAGGAAGGCAGCCACATCATGCTCATGGATAAACACGCCCGAATCGTTCACACGGAAGAACTCTCGGAAGTTGAACGCAACGTCTTCATCGATGTAGTCGTGAAGCAGTCGCCCAAGGTCGTAAGTGTAGATGTTCATGGAGGGCAGCCCGGCATAGGGATTGGGGTCGCCGAAGTGCTCCAGGTCCCAACTTGCTTTTGCTTTTTGCTCCATAACATAATCCCAAGTATAGAGCTCGTCGTCGTTGTAGTCGTCGAAGAGGTTGAATGGCGTTCCCGTAAGCGAAAGCACCTTGGTGGTGGGCTTGGAGAGCTCATCAATAACGCTTTTCCCCAATTCGGTTTGAGTTCCCTCGTGTGCTTCATCGATAATGATAAGATTCCACGATGTGGAAAAAATCTCATCGTTCTTGTCGAACTTGCCGCCCACAGTCTCCGAGCCGCGCAAATCTTGCATCGAAGCGAAATAAACATAATGCAGCGTTTCATTTCGTGCTCCGGCTTCAAGACTGGCATAAGAGTCGCCCCGATTCTTGGAGCCATAGCTGAAATCCTTGCGGTCGTAGAAAATCTTCTTGAAATCGTCGTACCAGCCATCGTCAACCACCGGGCGATGTGTGAGAATGAGAGTGCGGCGGAATTCCAAATCTTTAATCACTTGCAGCGCCAAGAGAGTTTTGCCAAAACGCATCTTAGCATTCCAGAGCATTTTGTTGCCTCTCCTGAATTGTTTTTTTGTTTTCTCGATGGCATCACGCTGCTCGGGGCGAAAGACGATGGGATTCTGCCCCTCGGTAATTTCAGTGGCGAGCAAAGACTTACGCCCCTCTTTCACGGCCTTAATGGCATGAATCACGGTGGGCAAATCGGCCTCAAACCACTCACTTCCCCAGTTGGCCGACTCACGGCGTTTCACTCCACTTCGCAACAGCACCTCGTGCACGGCCTTATCATTGAATGATTTTACGGTGCCACCGCTGAAATACAAAGTGACTTCGGTGTAAAGTAGTTCATACTCTATTCCGGCAGTCCTTGTGTACTGGTCGATGCGTTTTTTTGCAGCCTTGTTAAGGACGTGTGATTTTGGAGCGAGCTCAACGACATTGCACCCGTCGGGTAACGTAGCCTCGCCAATTTTCAGACAGCCACTATGCGCGGCATCGTTAATGCGGAACACATAGATAAGTTTCGGTTTTAATGCAGAATCGAACAGCATGGTATCAATATTATTTTATAGATTTCACGAAAGGTTCTACTTGTCGTTCACGAGGTGTCTTTTTCCAGT
>CAMGFF010000298.1 GCA_946055125.1 uncultured Prevotellaceae bacterium
ATCTAATAACTCCTAACTAAAAACTCCTAACTCCTAACTAAATTTAGTATTCGGGAATATCATCGGTAGAGTAATAGCTCACGTCGGCCAGTTGGTCGTCGGTCATCGAGGCAAGCACCACGCTCAGAGGAGCGCTCTGCTCCACAGTCTCCACGCTGCACAGCACCGCATCATCGCCATTGCCACCAGAGGTCATCGAAGTGAGCCTCAGTGCCACCGTGGCCACTATCGCCACCACAGCTGCCGCGCCGGCCACCGAGAGCCACAGCCGGCTCACAGCCCGATTCTTCCGTCGCCGTGGAGCCTCGGCAATAGCCCGGTCGCGGCACCGCTCCAAGAGCTTATTCACATATCCGGCCGGCTCCGAATAAGGCAGCCCATTGCCGAAAGTCTTCTTCAAGTCGTTCATATCGAGTTCTCCTTTACATATCGTTTAATGCGTTCCACCGCAAGGTGATAATTCGTCTTCAGCGAGCTCACGCTCTTGCCCGTCACCTGCGCCATCTCATCATAGGGCATCTCATCATAGTAGCGCAAGTTGAACGCCAGCCGCTGCTGCGTGGGCAGCAAGGCAATCGCCTGCTGGAAGAGCACCGACGCGCGGTCGGCATCCACATCGGCCTCAGCCTCCACACGCTCGGCAAGCACCTCGCCCAGCGAGTCGATCGACTGGAAAATGTGGCACTCACGGCGCAGGTGCAGCAGAGCCTCATTAGTGGCAATGCGGTAGAGCCAAGTAGCCAGCCTGCTCTCGCCACGGTAGCTGTCGATACCCGTGAGAATCTTCAGTGCCGTCTCCTGCATCACATCCTCAGCATCGTCGTGGCTCACCACTATGCGGCGAATGTGCCAGTAGAGCCGGTCGCCGTAAGCCTTCAGCAGCGTGCCGAAAGCCTCATCGCGGTGATCCGCGTCGCGCAGTTGAGATATAAGTGCCTTTTCGTCGATCATTTCTTCCGTTTTTTTATTTTTTGGCTTTGAGCCTTGAGCTTTGAGCCAATTACCGGCCTTTTGCAGCCATATAGAAGCTCACAGCTCAAAAAGCCCGCTTCTGTCCTTTTGATACAATTCCCGCTGAAAAGTTAAATTCCAACCACAAATTTTCGCTTCTTCACCCTCCATTTATGGAATAAGTGGCTATTTTCACCCTCAAAATTATGGAATAAGTGGCTATTTTCACCCCAAAAATCCCGGAAACAGCGAGGGTGAGCACGGCGAAGTCGATTTCCTCATCGACGACTTTAGCCGCCTTTCAGTGCTTCCTATCGAAGTTAAATCGGGCAAGGACTACACGCAGCACAGTGCTCTCACCCGCTTCCTCGCAGTGAAGGATTATGGCATCGACCATGCCGTTGTGCTCTCCAATGAGCGCATGGTGCGCCGCGTGAGCAATGTGCTCTTCTTGCCCATCTACTATGTGATGTTCTTCCACAGCAGGCCCGCAGAAGCCCTCGAGAGCCTCATTCTCCCCGAGCTCGATATGCCCTCGCTGTGATTTTTATTACTCCTTTTGCGCCGGGCTTTCTCTTTTTTTGTAACTTTGCACTATGTTTCCTCAGGCGAAACGCTAATTATGCTCACAATAATTAACGACTATGAATCTCAGCATCACCTCGATAGCCTCGGTAATGATCGGCATTTCCCTCGTGCTGTCGCTCACATATCTCTGGTGGATTCTATCCTCGCGCCGCGCCATAAAGCGCCGCGCATCGCAGTGCTCCTCGCCCCGGCCGGGCGAGCCTGACTCCGGGCTGCCTTCGGTGTCGGTAATCGTTTATTGCCACAACGACGCCCCTGGGCTGCGCCAGGCACTGCCTTATCTCCTCAACCAGGATTATCCCGAATATGAGGTGATTGTGGTCAACGACGGAATGATTATCGACGACAGCAACGTCATCGCCGAGTTCCGCCGGCAATTCTCCAATCTCTACGAAACCTTTGTCCCCGGCGACACCCGCAATGTGTCGCGCCGCAAGCTCGCACTCATGGTGGGAATAAAGGCCGCCAAGCACGAGGTTATAGTCACCACCAATGCCAATTGCCACCCCACGTCGAGCCTCTGGCTCCGCGCCATGTGCCGCAACTTCGCCCCGGGCACCGATGTAGTGATAGGCCAGTCGGTGTATAACCACCACTGCGACCGCTCGGACGGCCACCGCTTCCGCGCCTTCGACTCCCTTTGCTCCCGCGCACTCTTCACCGCCTGGGCCATCGCCCACAAGCCCTATCGCGGCACTTGCGACAACCTCGCCTACCGCCGCAGCACCTTCTTCGCCGTCAAAGGCTTCTCAAAGTCGATGAACCTTCACTATGGCGACGACGACATCTTCGTGAGCGAAATCGCCTCTCGCGCCAACACCGCCGTGGAGCTCTCGCCCGAGAGCCTCATCGTCACCACCTACGACGACCCCGCCCGCGCCCTGCGTGAGCAGAAGTACCGCTACGACTTCACCTCGCGCTACATCCGCACCCACGCATTCACCGTGGAGCGTGCTATGGCTGCCATCTACTGGCTTGGTTTCGCCACAATCCTCCTCCTCTCGCTCGCGGCCGTCATCGACCTCCTCGCCCTATTCGCCCCGGCTATCGTAGCAGCCATAAGTCCAGACCTCCTCGCTGCACTCCACCCTGAGGCTATGGCCGCCAACGGGCAATTCACCCAAGGTGCCTTCGGCATCGCCGACGTGCTGCTCACCGCAGCGCCGCTGCCACTCCTCCTGCTACACACCCTCCCCGGCATACTCGCATGCCGCAGCGTGTCGCGACTCCTCCACATGCCGCGCCTCTTCTTCACCGTGCCACTCTTCACCCTCGCACGCCCCATCGTCAACCTCCGCTACCACCTCCGCGGCCGCCGCTTCCGCCAGCAGAACTTCACCTGGCAGCGCCTCAAGTGACAAAAAACACCCGCACCCCCATATCGCAATATGGATTGTGCGGGATAATATTCGGGAAAAAACCTT
>CAMGFF010000299.1 GCA_946055125.1 uncultured Prevotellaceae bacterium
GGCGTTGCGAGGGTGGAGGCGGTAGCGGAGGGCGTTTTCGCGGCGGGCTTTCTGTGCGAAGCCGGTGCCCTGTGGGTTGTAGAGGAGGTTGAGGTGGAGGTAGTATTTTCCGTTGCCGCGTGAGGTGGGGAACACCTGGTGCTTCATGGCCACCACCGAGTCGCAGAGGGGAGAGTGCCCCTGTGGTGTGACACCGCGCAGCTCCTGTGGCACGCCGTCGTCGCCGAGGGTTACGGCACGGATGGAGGAGCAGGGAGGGTAGCCCAGCCCAATCCACATCATAGTGAGAGCCGGCGACTCGCCCGGAAGTATACCCTCGACCACGCAGGTGGCTGTGGAGGAGCGGCGGGGAATGAAGTCCATGTCGATGATAATGCTGTCGCCGCTGTGGGTGAAGTCCTTGCCGAGGTAGCTGTTGAAGAAAGTGCGCGACATTACCTCGGTGAGGAATTCGGGAGTGAAATCGCCGGCGGCGATGTGTGGGGCCATGAGGCAGTGCTCATTCTGCTCGCGAATGTAGCCGTAGCCATCGTCGGTGCGTCCGCTGTGAGAGTAGTTGGTGCGCATTAGCACGCCATCGGGGGCGTCCTTGAGGTCGAAGCGGGTGAAGCTGTAGTTGCCGCACTCAAAGTAGGCGCCGTTGCCACAGGCATCGATGACACCGAAGTTGGCTTCCACGCCGAGCGGCTTGGGTAGGGCGTTGAGGAGGGCGGCAAAGTCGTCGACGGTGCGGCACACTTGCAGTGCACGCGACATGACGAGGCCCTCGCGGTCCATGTGGGTGACTGTGTCGCGGTTGAGGTTGTAGGAAGCGGTGTTCATCACGGCGAAGCCATGTGAGTTGAATCCCATCCAGGCCTCGCGGCACAGAGAGTCGCTGGCATTGAAGAGGCCAATGTACTCAAATGTGGAGTCGGTAGCGGCGAAGCGTTCCACCTTGTTGTTTTCTTCGCCGGTGTCGCGGTGTTTCCACAGCAGAGGGCGACCCGAGGCAGTCTTGCTGCCCGAAATGATTGCCGATGTGCAGGCAAAAGCCTCGCACAGAGCCGCAAGGGCGAAGAAGAGGCACAGAGAAATAAGAGATTTTTTCATAACCATCAATAAAAACGCAGCAAAGGTAGCAATGAATTGTGGAAAAAGCACAATAGCCGGGCAAAATTTGCCAAGAAAAAGTGTGAAAACGCTGTGTGAATCACTGAATGAACCACTGAAAGAGGCTGAACTTGGGGAGCGAGAGAAAAAAGGGGAGGAAGAGATACTTGGTTTAGAGCAAATTTTTGTAATTTTGCAAGTTGATTATTGAGAATGGATATGGCACAACTTGAAAAAGACAATAAAGGCCGATATGTGTTCACGCTTGAGATGAAGGTGCGTGACTATGAAATCGACAGTGAGGGGATTGTGAACAACGCTAATTATCTGCACTACCTGGAGCACACGAGGCACGAGTTTTGCGGCATGGCGGGCTTCTCGTTTGCCAAGATGCAGGAGCGTGGCATAGTGCCTGTGCTCAACCGCATAGAGGTCGACTACAAGACACCGCTGCGCAGTGGCGATGTGATGGAGAGCCGGCTGTGGGTTGAGATGAAGGGTGTGCGCTTTGTGTTTCACCAGGAGATTTACAAAAAGGAAACCGGAGAGCTGTCGGTGAAGGCGGTGGTGAGCTGTGTGTGCCTCGAAGGTGGGCGACTGTCGCGCGGCGAGGCGCTTGCCGAGGCCTTTAAGGAGTATCTTTGGCTGTGAGCTTTTTTGGCTATGAGCTATGGGGTGTCAAAAATATAAAGCATGTGATTGGCTCAAAGCTCAAAGCTAAAGGCCAAAAAACAGGAAATGAAGAATGATTGATGAACTACTGAAATATCGCATTGCTTTTTCGTCGATTCGTGGCATGGGCTGCGAGTTGGCGCGGACGATTCTCGACATAGTGCCCTCGGAGCGCGACTTCTTTGAGATGAAGAAAGCCGAGCTGGCACGGCTGTTGCCGGTGAAGAGCCGTGTGCTTGGCGATGACTATCGTCGGCAGTTGCTCGACAGCACGGCTAAGGAGCTGGAGTTTATCGATAAGAATGGCATTGGCGTGACTTATTTCACTGATTCCGATTTTCCCCGGCGCGTTGCCGCCACGCCCGATGGGCCGGTGCTGCTCTACTACAAGGGCGACCCGGGCAGCCTTAATGCCGACAAGATGATAAGCATTGTGGGCACGCGCCATGCCACTCCCTATGGGGCTCACTTCTGCGATGCGCTGGTGCGCGACATAGCGAGCAGCATTGCTGATGCGGTGATTGTGAGCGGGCTTGCCTATGGAATCGACATTGCGGCTCACCGTGCTGCACTGAGCCACGATGTGCCCACTGTGGCGGTGCTTGCCCACGGGCTCAACACCATTTATCCATCGCAGCACCGCAACGATGCACTGAAGATACTTGAGAGCGGCGGAATGATAGTAAGCGACTACACGTCGCAGGCGGTGATGTCGCGCGGCAATTTCCTTGCCCGCAACCGCATAATTGCCGGACTATCTGACTGCACTATTGTGGTGGAGTCGGCCGAAAAGGGTGGGGCGATAGTCACTGCCGGGATTGCACAGAGCTATAACCGCGATGTGTTTGCGGTGCCGGGCAAGGTGACCGACATCTACTCGGCGGGCTGCAACAGCCTGATTCGCAACAACACAGCCACTCTTATCACCGGCTGCGACGACTTGATGAAGGCTATGCGCTGGGAGATGATTGGCGATGAGACCACACCACGACAGCGCTCAATCTTCCCGGAGCTGACGGTGCAGGAGCGTCCGGTGGTGGAGTATCTGCGTGCCAACTCGGATGTGCATATCAACACGCTTGCGGCAAAGCTACGAATGCCGGTGGCCGAGCTTATGGGGCTGCTGATAGACCTGGAATTCAAGGGGGCAGTGATTTCATCGCCGGGGAACCGGTTCTCATCGGCGATGTGATATTAGT
>CAMGFF010000300.1 GCA_946055125.1 uncultured Prevotellaceae bacterium
GGCGTGTAGGCACGCCGAGCGAGCGGAAGAAGCCGTCGGTGGCGGCAATGGCGCGATCGATAATCTCATCGGTCGTGCCCTCGGTGATTCCCCACACGCGGGCAGCATATTGCAGCAGTTTAGCCTCCTTCTCGCGGCGCATCACGTGCTGTGTGCCCGGCCACACAATGGCGAGTGTCACGCCGTGGTCGAGGCCGTGGAGCGCGGTGAGCTCGTGGCCAATCATATGTGTTGCCCAGTCCTCATCAACTCCCATGGCGAGGAAGCCATTGAGCCCCATGGTTGCGGCCATCATGAAGTTGGCGCAGTCGTCGTAGGCACGCTCACCGTCGGCAAGCAGTCGCGGTGCAATCTCCACGAGCGTGAGCAGCACTCCCTCGGCAAAGCGGTCCATCACCAGCGGACTGCCGGCGGTGGTGAGATACTGCTCGGTGGTGTGAATGAAAGTGTCGATGATGCCGTTGGCCACCTGTCGCTTGGGAAGGCTGCGCACCGCCGTGGGGTCGAGAATGGAGAAGGTGGGGAAGCCGGCAGCATTGTGGAAAGCATATTTCTCCTGTGTGGCGCGGCGCGAGATCACCGCCCCGCAGTTCATCTCCGAGCCGGTGGCGGGCAGGGTGAGCACTGCTCCAAAGGGCTTGGCGGCCGGCACGCGGGCCTTGCCTATGATGAAGTCCCATGGGTCGCCGTCGTAGTTCATGGCGGCAGCGATAAACTTGGTGCCGTCGATAATCGAGCCGCCGCCCACGGCGAGTGTGAAATCCACATTCTCGGCCTTGCCCAGGGCGATGGCCTTCATGAGGGTGTCGTAGTCGGGGTTGGCCTCAATGCCTCCAAACTCCACCACGGTGCAGTCCTTGAGTGCGGCAATCACCTGGTCGTAGATGCCGTTTCGCTTAATCGAGCCGCCACCATAGGTCATCATCACCTTACTTCCGGGCTTTATTTCCTTGGCAATCGAGGCAATCTGGCCCTCACCAAAGTAGATTTTCACCGGGTTCTGAAATTCAAAATTGTTCATAGCTTAGTAATCACTGAGATTTTTTTGGTTAATAAACTTAGTAGTAAGGAAAAACCTCCTTTATGGCTGTAAAATTAGTGAAACTATCGCTGAAAAGCAAATTTTTCGCCCCACAACCGCCACACTCTCCCACGGTGATTTTGCTATTTCATTTGAATAGAGCATCTTTTTGCAGCACAGGGGAAAAGCTATCCGGCATGTGTTTGAGCTAAGATAAGTGTGAAAGGTATTGTTTTTAATCTATGGGCGGCCACATCATTGCGGTGTGGCCGCTTGCTTTATAGTTGTCCTCACGGTGATGAGGCGGCGACGCAGATGGTCGGTGAGCGTAGCTGCAAGGTAGATTGCCAAGGCAAATAGAACATAGAACAGGGTGAACTCCAAGAGGCTGCTCCCCTCCCACACGCCACGCGCAGTGGGCCGCACATATTCCACCCACACATAGGGGTTCTTGTGCAGCAGGTAGGCGGCAAAGGCTCCCGAGGCAAGCCAGTTGACCACGCGCGAGTGGAATTGCAGCGTGGCAAATGCCACAAACAGTGCCACCGATGCCACAATAACCAGCGGCTGATTGTAGGCAAAAGTGAATGTGCCGGTGGCATACACGCCCATCACCGCCGTGAGCAGCGACGCCACAATGTAGGTGGCCACAGCCGCCAGTCGCAGCCTCGCATTGCCACGCAGTGGCACATATTCGCCAAGGTAGCGGCCTATGAGATACATCATCACGAGCTGCATTATCGTGTAGCCGGTGGCATTGAAGCGACCGCCACACAGCCAGCCGCCATACACATTGAAAATCACAAAGGCAGCCAGCGTGGCCGCAAACCGGCGCTGCGTGAGTCCCTTCACCCCGGCATTGAGCAGAGGGCTGAGCAGGAACAATCCCAGATAGGCCGGCACATACCACAAGTCGGTGTGCGTGAACACGAGCCACGACTTGCCCCACTCCATCCACTCCCAGGAACCGCCTTGCGCCACGCGCAGCAGCATCACCGCAGTGCAAATTCCCACGCCATAGAAGAGGCATTGCACCGCAAAGCGCACAAAGCCATGCACGCTCGCACGAATGCCGAAATATCCCGAAATGAGCGTGAAGCAGTTCACGCCAATAATGGTGAGAGCCTCCACCAGAAGCCTCCACCAGTCGCGCACAGGCACCGCCGCCACATCGCCGGCCGGCACAGGCAGGTCGAGCGACGCACCGTCGAGGTGCACACCAATCACCGCCATCATAGCCACAATGCGCAGCGCCTCAATATTCGATTCTCGCTGTTTCATAACATTCTCAAATTATCGGGTTCCTCCCTGCTGAATAGTGAGTAACGAAAAAGGGATTCAACCATCGCTTGCGATTGGCTAAATCCCTTTGTGAGTGGAGCATAGCGGACTCGAACCGCTTACCTCAACACTGCCAGTGTTGCGCTCTACCAGATGAGCTAATACCCCTTGTTGCGTTTTTGCGATGCAAATTTAGCACATTTTTCACATTCCCGCAAATTTTCCGCCCACTTTTTTCGCCCTTCCCATAATTTTTTTTAATTTCGATTACTTCACCCCATGCTTCATTGCGGCGATACTTTCCAATCGGTGATGGTGTGCTTGTCGGTGCTGAAGTTGATGCCCACCTTGATGATGGGCAGCGCGAGCTGCGAGAAACGCTTGTCGTAATTCTTCAGCTCAATTTGCTGCATCGCAGCATCGGCAGTGCTGTTGATTTTCAGCTCGATGAGATAGAGCGCGTAGCCGGTGCGCATCACTAAGTCGACTCGCCCCGTGGCGGTGTGAACCTCCACGTCCACATAGTAGCCCAGCAGCGAGAAGATGATGTAGAGCATCTGCTGGTAGTGTCCCTCAGAGTTTGCGTCGCGGCAATAAGGCACGGTGAGCAGATACTCTTGCAGCATTTTAAGTGCTTCTTCTAT
>CAMGFF010000301.1 GCA_946055125.1 uncultured Prevotellaceae bacterium
GCGATAGCCAGCTTGGTGAAGTCGTGGTTGTAGCGGATTGCGCCCTGGCGCAGCACGATGGTGGTGTTCTTGTAGTCCTCCACGCCCTCGGCATTCACGTGCACGAGAGCCGGCTCAGTATCCTTGGGCGTGCCACGATACTGGCTGAACCAGATACCGCCCTCGTTGTCGTACTCGAGGTTTATGCCCATGTAGTTGATGGCATACTTGCCCGAGATAGCGTCGAATTTTCTTGACGAAGCTGTGGTCCACTCGGTGGCAGTGCCGAGGTCATACTCATCGCAGCGGAAGCCGCCGTAGGCATATGCGGCACCATTTTTGTTGGCCGAGTGCATTGCCACCTTGAGGTTCTCACCTTCGCCCTTGAGTGCAAAGCCGCAGTTGGGGGCAGCCATGAAGTTGCCATCGGCATCGGCAAGCTCCCAGTTCTCGCTATTGAAAACGAAGTCTTTGAACACCGGGGTGAAGTCGGCGTTGAGGTCGGCGGGGTTAATCTCGAAGAGAGGAGAAACGCCTACCGACTGGCGGGTGACGAAGACGCGGCCATCCTTGCTGATGCGAATGCGGCGCGGGTCGTAGCTGTTGGTCGTGGTTCCGGTGAATTTCTGGGTGGGTGTCATGCCACCCTTGAAGCCCTGGTTGCCATCGGCGTTGAGCAGGGGCTTGAGTGTGGGGTCGAAAACATAGACACCCTGGCCGGTGGTGGCGCTCTCATAGGTGCTGTTGGAGGTGAGCATAGCCTCGGTGACGTAGGCGCGGCCGAAGTAGGGGCTTGCCGGGTTCACATCTACATCCACACCGGCGGGGTGGTAGAATCTCTTGCCATCGCCGTGCTGGACGGGAGAGGCAACCACGGTGCCATTCACAATCACCTTCCAGCTAAGGTCGGTGTCCTTGGGGAGGTCGGATGCGATGATATAGGCAGTGTTGGGACCGGCATCGGTCGTTCCGTCCACCGTGAGCACGGTATTTGTGCCATTGAGGAAAGCGATGGTCACACTCTCGGCGGCATCGTTGAGGTTGTAGGTGACTTCCACGCTTCCGGCATCGTCGCTGACTGTGGCATTAAGGCCATAGGCGTAGGGGTTGAGTGCACTTGCAGAGCCGGCGCCGAGCATGGCCAGCAAAGCCATAAGTAGATTTCGTTTCATGATAAAAAGGGTGGTTTTAAGTTGTTGAAATAAATTATGTAAGTAATAGTTGTTTTAGCGTAACACAATAGCTTTCGTGCGCCAAATTTAGGAATATTTTGGGTTAAAAACAAATTTTCAGTAGTGAAAAATGTATAAATGGTGAAAGATGGGAGAAAAAAGGAGGGGTGAGGTGAAGAATGTCGGAGAAAATTAGTAGATTTGCAGAAGCTAAAGGCAAAACTGAAAGGAGGAAGCGATGGAACGAGATGAGCAGGTGATGCACTTTGGGGAGCTGATGATGGGGTTTCTCGACTATGAGCCGAATGAGGCCCAGATGTCGCTCATTGCGGCTTTCGGGCAATTCTGCCTGCGGTCGGGCAGCGACTCGGTGTTCCTGCTCAATGGCTATGCCGGCACGGGCAAGACCTCGATGACCGGAGCGCTGGTGCGCACGCTGCGCTACCTCAACCGCAAGACGGTGCTGCTGGCTCCCACAGGGCGAGCGGCGAAGGTGTTTTCGGCTCACTCGCAGAGCCCGGCGTTCACGATTCACCGCAAGATTTACCGGCAGAAGAGCTATTCGCCCGACTATGGCAACTTTGGCATTGCCGAGAACAAGCACACCGACACATTTTTTATAGTAGATGAGGCATCGATGGTGGGCAACTCACCCACCGAGGCTGTGGCCTTTGGCACCGGCCGGCTGCTCGACGACCTGGTGCACTATGTGTATTCGGGCACCAACTGCCGGCTCATCTTGCTCGGCGACACGGCGCAGCTCCCGCCGGTGGGCTTCGACGAGAGTCCGGCCCTTGATACCGGGGTGCTTGGGGCCTACGGGCTGGGTGTGTATCGCTTCACGCTCACCGATGTGGTGCGCCAGGGAAGCGGCTCGGGGGTGCTGCACAATGCCACGCGGCTGCGCAACGCCATTGCCGCGCTGCGCTCGGGGCGCATTGCCGCGCTGCAGGCGCCGAGGCTGGCGCTCACGGGCTATGATGACATTGAGGCGCTGTCGAGCGAGTTCCTGCTCGAGACCATAAGCGACTGCTACGACCGCGACGGGGTGGATGAAACGATTATCATCACGCGCTCCAACCGCCGTGCCACGCTCTTCAATCTGGGCGTGCGCAACCAGGTGCTCTACCGCGAGGACGAGCTGGTGAGCGGCGACATGCTGCTGGTGGCGAAGAACAACTACTACTGGAGCGAGGAATATGCCGAGATTGACTTCATCGCCAATGGCGATGTGGCGCGGGTGAGCCGCGTGAGCGGCACGGAGGAGGCCTATGGCTTCCGCTTCGCGCGTGTCACTCTCGACTTTCCCGACCATGAGGTGGAGCTTGACGCGCGTGTGATTCTCGACGCGCTCACCACCGACGCTCCGGCGCTCACCCGCGAGCAGAGCGACAAGCTGTTCGTGCAGGTGCAGAGCGAGCTCACGGGCGACCGCCGCGCACGCTTCCGCGAGCTGAAGAAGAATGGATACTTTAATGCCTTGCAGGTGAAATATGGCTACACGGTGACGTGCCACAAGGCCCAGGGCGGGCAGTGGAAGAATGTGTTTATCGACATGGGGGCGATACCCGATGATGCTGTGTCGACGCTCGACTTCTACCGCTGGCTCTACACGGCGCTCACACGCGCCACGCAGCGGGTGTATCTCATCAACTCAAGGCTTGAAACCAGTTAGTTAGGAGTTAGTTAGGAGTTAGTTAGGAGTTATTAGTGAGGAGTTAGGAGTTGTTAGTGGGGAGTTAGGAGTTATTAGTGAGGAGTTAGGAGTTATTAGTGAGGAGTTAGGAGTT
>CAMGFF010000302.1 GCA_946055125.1 uncultured Prevotellaceae bacterium
CGTCCGCCTTCCCACTCACTGTTGTTGAGCACGGCGTCCTCGCCGCCCCAGTAGGTGAACGGAGTGGTGTAGATGCCGGCAACGAAACCAAGCTCCTTGCAACGGTCGGCATATTTCTTGAGCTGCTCATCGCTGAGTGCGTTCCAGCCCGAGTCGAGAACCAAGTGGCAACGGCCTTGCTTGTTGAAGAAGCCCACCGGCTTCAGCTCGCGCTCAAAGAAGTCGAGCA
This sequence comes from uncultured Prevotellaceae bacterium, assembly GCA_946055125.1. Lineage (GTDB taxonomy): Bacteria > Bacteroidota > Bacteroidia > Bacteroidales > Muribaculaceae > CALZFJ01. The sequence continues at coordinate 230 of CAMGFF010000302.1, forward strand.
CGCTCATTGCCGAGGTGTAGTTCAGCCCAAACTCCATGCCGCCCCACGACTGCCACCCGAAGAGCGACTCGTCCTTGGTCCACTCATATTTCGGGCAGAGCACCGCATTGGCGTCGGCAAAGGTCTCCATGCCCGTGCGCCAGTCGTCGAACACGCCCAGCATGAAGCGCGGAGAGCTCACTCTTGCGCCCTTCACCGCGCCGTGGTGCTCGCTCGACGCCTTGCCGTTCACTATGTCCCATGTGCGCTCGCTTATGTAGCCCGCCTCGGCCGTGAGCTTGCGCAGGCGGTTGCTGCCATTGGGCGTTACATACACTGCCGACTTCCATGTGCTGTGGTCAACCGAGCCAAGCACTATCGCCTTGCGGCTGTCGTTGTTGAAGAGGGCCGTAGCCTCACACGAGATTCCCTGCTGCCCCACTTCCCACGTCACGGTGCTGTAGGTCGCCCAGTTGTCGTTGGCAAAAGGCATATTGTACACGCGATTGTTGCTGCTGCCAAGCACCGAAAGTGTATTGGTGGTCTCACTCACTATCGGGCAAATCTTTGTGCTCGATGTAGTCCCCGATGTGGCTATCACCGATGCCTCAACAAGGATATATGGCTGGTTGTCGTAGATGTAGATGTTCTGCTCCAGGTCGTTCTGCCCGCTCTTGCCCGAGAAACGGTAAGTGTACTGCGTGCCGCTGCCGAAGCCGTCGCTGATGCTCTTCGATGTGAGGTTGCACGTGGGATAGTCCTTCGACGACATCACCGCGTAGCTCTCATCAAGCGCGGTGACATAGGCATTCTTGATGATGGTGCTGCCGCCCACAGTATAGGTGAGCGCATTGCCGGTTCCGGCAGTTATCGCCCACGCTCCATGGTTGATGTCGAGATTTCCGCCCATTGCAAGCATGCTGCTGCCCGCAAAGGCAAGAATTGATAATATCTTAGCTGTGATTTTCATAACGTTACATCGTTTTTTATTAGTGTACCACAAATATAGTAATTAATTCTTAAAAAAATCGTGACTTGCGCTCGTTTTTTGCGTTGGCACAAGCCACGATTCCACAAAAATAAGTCTAAAAAATTATACCTGCTAAATAATGCCTGAATCAATCTTCTTTACCTCATTTTTTTTACTTCACAATCACCTTCTCCGTCAGCTTGCCTTGGGCTGTCGTGGCCTCTACCATGTAGGCTCCTGCCTCAACCTCAAGGCTCATTGCCTCGCCGGCCTTCACACTTGCAGTGGCAACCACGCGGCCCGCAAAGTCAATCACGCGCACCCGTGCATCGGCATTGACGGTGACTGTGCGGCCATTGCACTTCACTGCCACTGCCGCAGCCTTCACTGCCTCAGCGCCGCTGACCACCTCGTCGGAGGTCGCAAACGCGCTGCCAAGCTTACAGCCGTCGATAGTCTGCACTCCCCACTCTGCCACGTCGGCAGCTGCGATGCGCAGCGAGTAGCTGCAACCCACGAGAGCTGCATCGATGCTGTTGAGCGAGCGTATCACGCCCGATGCGGGATTTGCGGGAACCACTGTGATAACGCGGCCGTCGGTAGTCTTCACATACACATTGTAGCGCAGTGCTGCTGCCGGTGTCTTTGCGTCGCTGCCGGCATCCCAGGTGAATGTCACAATGCCATTCTCCTCCACTGCCTTTAGGTTGGTAGGTGCAGTAGGTGCGCTGTTCACGCCACGCGACGCAAGGCCGTTCATTATCTGGAAGTGGTGTCCGCCATTGTCCTGATAGCCCATTGCAAGAATATCGGCCATATAGTTGCCGTTAAAGTCGGCCGCCATCACTACTGCGCCGCCACGGTGTCCGCCCACGAGGCTGTCCTTCATCACAAATGTGCCATCGCCCTGATTAATCGCCACGATTGTCACGCCGCCATTATCGCTATATCCGGCATACACGAGATCCATGTAGCCATCGGCATTCACGTCGCACCAGTCGGCTCCCGAGCCTTCCACGCCTGTCAGTCCACTCTCGGTGTAGGCAAAATTGCCTGTGCCGTCGTTGAGGTAGAGGTCGGCCACACGGGCCCAGTCCTGCGGGCAAGATGTTCCTGTCACAAAGAGGTCGAGGTCGCCATCGGCATCAATGTCCACGAGGATAATGTGCCCCTTCTCAGTGCCACGGTTGGTGTCGTCAAACATTGCCGTCGGGGCTGCCGTGAATGTGCCGTCGCCATTGCCATAGTATGCGCGTATGCAGTCGGTGTCAATCCAGCCGTTCACCACCACGTCGGGCTTGCCGTCGCCATTGATGTCGCCCACGGCCATTGTGCCGCCTCGCTGCGAGCTGAGGCCACTATCGTCGGCCTTGCGGGTGAATGTGCCATTGCCTCCGTTATTGAGATAAAGCACCGGGCCGCCCTGGTCCTCACGCGTATTGCCATTGAAGGCTATGATGTCGGGATAGCCATCGAGGTTGAAGTCGGCAATGCCAAAAATGCCGGTGTACCACTTCTCGCTGTCGTCGCCATCAATCGACATCTCATAGTCGAGCGCGAAGTCCTCTACCTGTGTGAAATTTCCCGCGCCATTATTCCTCAATAGCTTAGAGCCCCACGAGCCACCGAGTATAAGATCCACATTGCCATCGGCATTGTAGTCGATAGGCACAATGATGCGCTCCCACGAGCAGCCATCCACATCGGCGATTCCATTGGCTGGGACTCTGCTAGAGCTCAACTTTAATCAAGTA
>CAMGFF010000303.1 GCA_946055125.1 uncultured Prevotellaceae bacterium
GAGCGTGTTCATTTTTTTGATGCTTCCTCGCGTTGCTGCTATCGATTGATGGCGATTCATCGTGAGGGTTAACCCGCAGCCGGCTGATTTCGGTGCTTGCTGATTTTGGATTCTTGCTTAAAGATTAAGGGTTGCCGCTCCTTGGCAGGAGGGCAACCCTTAGTATTTGGAAGTTATCGCTAAAGTGCGCGGGGATTAGATCCACTTCACATAGGCGAAGTCCTGACGGTGAGGAAGTGCCTCGTTCTTGGGATATACGCGGAATGCGTAGCTGAACACGCCTGCGTCGGTGAGGGCGTTCTTGATGCGGTAGGTGACTTCATCGCCCTCGGTTGCAACAGCCTCAAGGGGATAAACGGCCTTGAGCTTGCGCTGGTTGTCCTCGTTGCGGAATACCACGAGCTCTACGCCGAGGTCTTTTGCAAGGCCATTGGTTGCGAGCTTCACGGTAGCCTCATAGGCGTTGCCGTTCACGGCGTTGCCGGTGTTGAGTGTGTCGCTTGTGTGGAGGTCGAGCACCTGGATGCCGTCCCACTTCTCGGCCACATTCTCTTTCCAGCGGGCGATTTCCTTAGCCTTGGCGAAGCCATTGGCGCGGAGCTCGGCCGAGCGCTTTCCTTCCTTGCTGTAGAAGCGGTCGATGTAGTCGTTGATCATGCGGGTCATCGTGAAGTTGGGCGCGATGTGGGCGATAGAGTTCTTGATATACTGAATCCACTCGGGCGAGTAGCCCTTGGAGTTCTTGGCGAAGTAGAGCGGAACAATCTCGTTCTCGAGCATAGAGTAGATTGTAGCTGCGTCGAGCTTGTCCTGCTGCGACTGGTCGGTGAAAGTGCGCTTGTCGGTGAGGGCCCAGCCGGCATCCTGACGGTAGCCTTCATACCACCAGCCGTCGAGCACTGAGAAGTTGAGCACGCCGTTCATCTCGGCCTTTTCGCCTGAAGTACCCGAAGCCTCAAGCGGACGTGTGGGGGTGTTAAGCCAAATATCCACACCGGTCACAAGGCGCTTAGCCACGGTCATGTCGTAGTTCTCGAGGAAGATAATCTTGCCGAGGAACTGCGGCATGCGCGAGATTTCGATAATGCGCTTGATGAGGCCCTGGCCTGCGCCATCGGCGGGGTGAGCCTTGCCGGCGAAGATGAATTGCACGGGGAACTTCTCATTGTTGACAATCTTCGACAGACGGTCGAGGTCGGTGAAGAGGAGGTGGGCACGCTTGTAGGTGGCGAAGCGGCGGGCGAAACCGATGAGAAGAGCGTTGGGGTTGATCTTCTCCATGATAGAGATGATTCGCGAGGGGTCGCCCTGGTTCTTGAGCCAAGTCTCGCGGAAGTCCTTCTTCACGAAGTTGATGAACTTGTTCTTGAGGGTCATGCGCATGTTCCAAATATCCTCGTCCTTAGCCTTGAGGATGGGCGCCCATGTGTTCTCGTTGCTCTGGTCGTTGAGATACTCAGGGCCGAAGAGCTTGGTGTAGAACTGCTTCCACTCCGATGCAGCCCAGGTGGGCATGTGCACGCCGTTGGTAACGTAGGAAACGTGCGACTCCTCCCAGGAGTAGCCTTTCCACACGCCTTGGAACATCTTCTTCGACACCTCGCCATGGAGCCAGCTCACACCGTTGGCCTCCTGGCAGGTGTTGAGAGCGAATACGCTCATCGAGAACTTCTCCTGAGTGCCGGGGTTCTCGCGGCCCATGTTCATGAGCTCATGCCACTCGATGCCGAGCTTGGCGGGGAACTCACCCATGTACTTTCCGAAGAGGCCCTCGTCGAAGTAGTCGTGACCGGCGGGCACGGGAGTGTGCACAGTGTAGAGCGACGAAGCGCGAACCACCTCAAGGGCAGCGTTGAAGTCGAGACCATCTTCCTGAACGTACTGCACAAGGCGCTGGAGGTTGAGCAGGGCAGCGTGTCCCTCGTTGCAGTGGAAGAGGTCGGTCTTGATACCGAGCTTCTTGAGCATTAGCACACCACCAATTCCGAGGAGATACTCCTGCTTGATGCGGTTCTCCCAGTCGCCACCATAGAGCTGGTGAGTGATTGGGCGGTCGAACTCAGAGTTGAGGTCGTGGTCGGTGTCGAGGAGGTAGAGATTCATGCGACCCACGTTCACCTTCCATATCTTAGCGTAGATAATGCGTCCGGGATAGGGCACTTCCACCATAGCCTGCTGGCCGTCGCTCTCGAGCACCGGCTCAATGGGGAGCTGGTTGAAGTTCTGAGGCTCATAGTTTGCAAGCTGCTGACCGTCGATAGAGAGGGTCTGAGTGAAGTAGCCATAGCGATAGAGGAAGCCGACGGCAGTCATGTCGATGCGCGAGTCGGAAGCCTCCTTGATGTAGTCGCCGGCGAGGATTCCGAGACCACCCGAATAAATCTTGAGTGCGCTGCACAGTCCATACTCCATGCTGAAATAGGCCACAGAGGGGACATCCTTGCGCATGGGCACAGCCATGTAGTCCTTGAAGTTCTTGTAGACAGAGTTGATGCGGGCCATCATGGCCTTGTCCTTCAAGATTTCCTCATACTGCTTATAGCCCATTTTTTGCAACAACAACACGGGGTTCTCACCCGTAGCACGCCACAAGTCGGCGTCGAGGTCATGGAAAAGTCGCTTTCCCTCGCTGTTCCAAACCCACCAAAGGTTTTTCGACAACTCTTCAAGCATTTTTAGTCCTGCGGGCAGCTCCGACTTCACTGTTAAGTCTCTCCAGGCAGGAGCGTTAGTGTTACTTACCTGTAATTTCATACACAATAAATAATTGAAAAAAATTGATTTTTGATTATCTTTTCTTTGTTTTCTTTCTCAATGAAAAATGGGAGAAGTGGCGAGGTGTCACTTTCCGCACTTGTGGCGTTTCTCAATGGCTTGGCCGTAGGCCTTCACATATTTCACGCCGAAGTTATCCCACGAGGCGGCC
>CAMGFF010000304.1 GCA_946055125.1 uncultured Prevotellaceae bacterium
TAATCCATCACTCCACCAAGCATTTCACACAAAAAATTTCGAATTGATAGCAGGGTCGGTAACAGGGGCGGCAACGATGCCTCGCGGTTGTTGATTGATTTTAATGAGAGAATCACAATAGGTTCCCTTTGTCAGCCCTCCCACGCCCTCAAATAATAATTTGAAATAATTATAGGCAAAAATTAGGTAATCTGTGATATTTTACATACCTTTGCGCCTACATTTTTAGAATTACAGTCGATTTTGCTTAAAACCAAATATTTTTCAAACCAAATTAATTCTATTATTTCTATGATTAAAAATCTACTTATCGCAACGTGCATGGCGGGTGCAATGACCTTCTCGGCCAGTGCACAGCAAGTAGCCTTGCAGTCAGGCACTGTTGAGTTGCAATCCGTAGCCTCTCAGGCTAAGAGTGGCATCAGTGTGAAATCCTCAAGCTGCCGTGTGCTCGAGAGCAAGCAGATTGCCAAGGGCGTGACCATGCAGAAGGTGCTCACCTCCAATGGCATCATCTCAAAGCGCCTTGTAGCCGCCGGTGTGGCAGGCAACAAAATTAACCCCAAGGCTTTGGCCGGTGCTTCGCTCAAGGGCGAAACCAATGAGGCCATTACCCTCAACGAGGGCTTCGAGGACTGGGACGGTGAAACCGAGGGCTGGCTGCCCGAAGGATGGACGATTTCTTCTAATACTGGAGAAATCGAAACGCAAACACCCATAAACTGGGTCGTTTCTCCTTCTGGTTTATATATGCCGGTAGCCGACGGTAATTACTATGCTGTAGCTTACTTTGACGTAAACCCCAAGGATGAGTGGCTTGTCTCTCCGGTAGTTGACGTTCCCGAATTCCCTAAGCTATACTATAAGGCTTACGTGTCGCCGGCATTCCTCTTTCAAATGACCGAAGAAACAGTAAACTGGGAAACCTACGAATTTATTGAAAAGCGTATGGCTGCCAACGTTCAGGTGCTGGTTCGTGCCGAGGAAGATACCGACTGGACTGTGGTTAAAGATTACTATGAAGAGTACAGCTCCTCCAATCTGTCGTTATACGACTTGCTCATGATGGAGCCGAGTGAACTGGAGAATTTCTCAATCGACCTTGCCGACTTCAAAGGCAAGCGCATACAAGTGGCTTTCCGCTACTATGGCACCGACGGAAACACCAATATAATCGATGCCGTGCGCGTGTCGAATCCCTCACTCGAGGCAAGCTACTCGTGGCCTCTCGGAACCCTATTCTATGGTCTCAACCCCGACTTCTCGGCTCTCTCGCTCTCTATCCCCGTTGAGCCGGTGAATGTGCCTCTCACCTGGTATAACACCACCGAGGACTACACCGCCAGCTTCACCTGGAACTACCAGAACGCCAATACCGAGGACGTGACCAGCAACGAGACCGACCTCACCGAAACCTACCGTCCCGACTACTCCAGCGACTTCACCTCGCGCAACAATTGCTACGTCGTCCCCACCCTCATCGCCACTGCCCAGGGCGCAGCTCCCGGTGAGTTCAAGAGCTACGACTACTTCCAGTGTGGTGGAAAGGCCGAGTGGTCGCTGCAGGGCACGCTCACTCAATTCGGAATGTCGGTATTCGACACCAACACCGAGGGCCTCGACATTGCCGTGGTCGACAACGACATGGAAGCCGGCATTCCGGTGTTTGGCTACAGCTCCGATGTTGACCAGTTCTGGACCGACTACACCTTCCAGGGCGACGAAGGCGACGGTGACGGCGTGAAGCTCACCGGAATCCTCAACTACTACTTCACCCAGGAGGCTCCCATCGTGATCTCGGGCGCATGGGTTCACGCTAAGGGCTTGATTGGCGAGAATGCCGAGTTCACCCTCGACATTATCCCCATCGACGACGAGACCGGCGAAATGACCTCGCCCATCGCCACTGCCAAGGTAAAGGGCAGCGAACTTATAATGACCGAGGGCGGCACAAAGAACTTCTATGCGCTTCCGTTCACATTCGAGGCTCCCGTGGTGCTCTCGCAGATGGATTACTTCTCCTATGTGGTGCGCCTCTCGGGCTTCAACGACCCCGAGAACGTGGAGTGGTTTGCTCCCTACCAGTCGGTATTCGACAACCCCGACGGATATGCTCTTGGCTGGATTGAGAAGGCTATAACCTATAATGGCGAGACTAATTCCTCGCTCTCTCCTGTTGTAAACTACACTGAGGGCTTGCAGTCGTTCAGCATCGTGCTCGACGCTGCCTATCCTTGGCTCGATGCCGAGAACACCGAGGTGGAAATATCGGGAGCAGCCGTGGCCGAGGCAGCCCTGGGCAGCTACTACGACGGCTCGCAGCTCACCGCAACCCTCCCCGACGGCTCGGCTCTCCCCGAGTGGCTCACCGTGACCACCGAGGGCCGCTATGGCACAGCCAAGGCTGTTTTCTCGGCCACCGGAAATGAGCCCGCAAGCTGCACCGTGAAGATTGCAGCCCCGGGTGTCGCTAAGGTCTTCCACGTGAGCTACGACGGCTTCAGCGGCGTGAGCGGCATCAATGCCGACGACAACGCTGCAGTGCGTGAGGCATTCGACGCCATGGGCCGCCGCGTGGCTGTCGACACCGATGCCAAGGGACTCTACCTCCTGCGCCACACCAACGGCCGCGTGGAGAAAATCGTCCGCTAATCCCCCACACTCACAATTCCCCAAATACACAGAGGAGGGTGCGCAGCAATGTGCATCCTCCTCCTGTTTTGGTTAATTGCAAAGAATGATAACCCTATTCGCTGAAATAAGTTTACCCGAATATTATTTTGTTTTATCGAATAATATAATTACCTTTGCAAAAAACAATGACACATGCATGTTATATCGCGAAGCACATTAGTCGAGTACTATGTCAAGAATCCGGCTTCTAAAGTTGCATTGGAG
>CAMGFF010000305.1 GCA_946055125.1 uncultured Prevotellaceae bacterium
CGAGGTTCATGCCTCGGCACGAAAGCCCCGGCTCTCGGCAATGAAGTTCATGCGCTCGGATGTGACCATGGGCAGCAACGACAGCGACACTCGCCTCACCACCAGCCCCGAGGAGGTGCAAGCCATTGTAGCGGCTCTGAGCAATGAGCCTCACTGAAAAAAGCCGGAAATTAGCCCAAAATCCACAAAGAATTAAAATATAAAAATACCAAATAATAGATGAAACTAAGATTAATTACTGCCTGGGTGGCATTCGGCGCTTCGCTTTGCCTCAATGCCGCGAAGCCTGCCACCAACAATCAAGTGAATGAATATCTCGACTTCCTCTATGGGTCGATGAATCTTGCCGACAGTCTCGACTACTCGCGCTCGTTCTATGCCCACAACATCGAGGCTGCCATGCAGGCCCGCGAGGAGATGCCCTGGGGGCGGCTCGTGCCTGAGCGCGAGTTCCGCCACTTTGTGCTGCCTGTGCGCGTTAACAATGAGCACCTCGACAGTGCACGGTGGGTGTTCTACCGCGAACTCGCTCCGCGCATTCGCCATCTCTCGATGACCGATGCCGCACTCGAGGTGAACCACTGGCTGCACGAGAAGGCTACCTACCGCCCCAGCGACTCGCGCACTTCCACTCCGCTCGCTACGGTGAAGACGGGGTTTGGACGCTGCGGCGAGGAATCGACTCTCGCGGTGGCTGCGATGCGCTCGGTGGGTATTCCCGCACGCCAAATCTACACTCCGCGCTGGGCTCACACCGACGACAATCACGCCTGGGTGGAGGTGTGGGTGGATGGCCGCTGGCACTTCCTCGGTGCGTGTGAGCCTGAGCCTATTCTCAACCTGGCTTGGTTCAACGCCCCGGCGTCGCGTGGTATGCTCATGAACACCAATACGCTTGGCAGCTACTACGGCCCGGAGGAGGTGCTCTCGCGCAACCGCCTCAACGCCTGCATCAATGTCACTGCCAACTATGCGCCGGTCGATACCGCACGGGTGCGCATAGTGGGCACCGACGGCCGCGCAGTTGAGGGCGCGAGCGTGCGCTTCTGCCTCTACAACTATGCCGAGTTCTATCCTATCGCCATAAAGACTGCCGACGCTGCCGGCCGCGCCTCGCTCACTGCCGGTATTGGCGACCTGCTGGTGTGGGCCACCGATGGCTCCCGCTTTGGCTTTGCCAAATACACAGTGGGCAGCACCGGCTCAATGGATATTGTCCTCGACAAGGATGCCGACTATGAGGGCGTAGCCGAGTTCAACCTCACTCCACCGCGCCAAAGCGCCAACCTGCCCACTCCCACCGCAGTTCAGGCCGAAATCAACAAGTGCCGCTTTGCCGTGGAGGACTCCATTCGCGGAGCCTACACTGCCACTTTTGTGGGCAAGGAGGAGTCGCGCGAATTTGCCGCGAAGCTGGGCCTGGGCGATGATGCCGCAATGCTGCTCTTCGACTCCTATGGCAACCACCGCGTGATTCGTGACTTCCTGAGCCGCGCCCGCAACAAGCGCCTCGCAGCTCTCTATCTTAATTCGCTTAGTGCAAAGGACCTGCGCGACATCACCCCCGAAATTCTTGCCGATAGCTACACCGAGCACATTCCCTCGGGCGTGGATACCACGGCCTATGTGGAGCGCGTGATGTCGCCGCGCATTCTCAATGAATCGCTCACTCCCTATCGCGCCTATTTCACTTCCAAAATCTCGAAGAAGCTGCGCCGCCGCTATGCCGCACACCCCGAGGAGTGGGTGAAGTGGGTGGCCAAGAACATCGCCACCACGCCTCCTGCCGGCGCAAAGAACATTCACATCTCGCCCGAGAGCGTGTATCGCCACCGCAAGGACATATATCCCACCTCGCGCGACATCTTCGCCGTGGCCTCGCTGCGCAGCTTCGGCGTGCAGGCTTATATCGACCCGGTGAATCGACGCCCATTCTATGTGTCTGCCGACGGACGCGCCGTGGCAATGGACTTTGCCGATGCTGCCCGCAAAGCCGAGCCGGCTGCCGCCCGCGGCACTCTCGCCCTCGACTACTCCAAGGCCGGCCGCCTCGACAACCCCGGCTACTACTACCACTTCTCGCTTAGCGACATCAAGGGCGGTGCGCCGTCGCTGCTCAATTACCCCGATGATGCCACCTGGCAGCAGGTGTTCAGGCAGGGTACTGCCACCGATGCCGGCCAGAAGCTCCTTGTGAGCGGACAGCGCCTTGCCGACGGCACCGTGCTTGCACGGGCAAGCATCTTCAAGGTGCGCGAGGGCGAAACGCGCCACGAGCAGCTTGTGATGCGCCAGGACACCTCAAAGGTGCAGGTGATTGGCAACTTCAACAGCGAGAACCGCTACTTCGACCTCGCCACCGGCACAGTGAAGTCGATTCTATCGACCACCGGCCGCGGCTACTATGTGATTGCACTCATTAAGCCCAACCATGAGCCCACGGCACACATCCTCAACGATATGGCCCCGCTCATCGACGAGGTGGCACACTGTGGCGTGAAGGTGCTCCTCCTCTTTGCCGACGCCGACGAGGCACAGCGATTCAAGGCTGCCGACTATCCCGCGATGCCGCAGAATGTGGTGCTCGGCACCGACGTGAATGGCACAATAGCCGGCGAGATGAGCGCCTTTGGCACCGACCGCCCCTTGGTGCTCATCGCCGACACCTTCAACCGCGTGGTGTTTGCCTCCGAGGGCTACACCATAGCCCTGTGGCACACTATCCTCTCCACCCTCGCCAAGGTGCACGAGTAGCATGAAGAGTGTGTGGTGATAAGGATAAGGAGGGCGTGTCACTTGCTTTTTTGCGTGTGACACGCCCTCCTCTATTCTACATAATTTGTGGCAGTGATTTTAGTAGTCGCTGAAGAACTTGGGCTTGAT
>CAMGFF010000306.1 GCA_946055125.1 uncultured Prevotellaceae bacterium
CTTCCTGTAGTAGGAGTGGATGGGTTTTCTTACAACGAGCGACTCCTCGGTATTCGATTCGAAGATGGAAGCCAAGTGAAATTTATCGGCTCTTTCCAAGGGTGTACCGGAATTCAATTTTGCGACTTTCCCGCAACTGTTGAGACCATCGGTGATTATGCATTCAACGGCTGCACCATGCTTCGCGAAGTGACCCTGAACGACGGCTTGAAATATATTGGCATTTCCTGCTTTGAAGGCTGCACAAGCCTCGAGTCAATTAAGTTGCCGGCAAGCCTGAAAGTGCTGCGAGAGAATGCATTCAGAGTCTGCACCGCTCTCCAAACTGTTGAGTTTGATGACAATATAAATTTCTTTGATGGCAATCTTTACGGCTTTTACAATAATGTTTTTGATGGTTGCGAAAATCTCCACACGGTAAAACTGCCCAAAAACTCTCCCGGCAACTTTATTATCCCCATGGCTACTTTCAGTTGGTGCCCAAGCCTCAAGTCAATAGAGTTTCCTGCAAATACAAGAAGAATCGACCAATTGGCATTCTATCGTTCCGGTATCGAAAATCTTGACCTCACCACAATTACATCGGAGGCGTTTTACGTGGAGGGCTATTACACATTTGCTGCTTGCCCAAATCTAAAAAGCGTAACAGCCAATGGTAATTTTCAATTTGGCAATACCAGTCTATATACATTCCAAGACTGCAAGGCTCTCGAAACCGTCACTATTAACGGCTCCGGAGACGACTTTATCGCAATTACCCCCGATGCTTTCAGATGGTGCGAAAACTTGAAGTCATTTGAGGTCTATCGCCTCAAGGGAACGGGCGACGAGAATAATGAAATGGACAGTGTCTTCGTGGGTTGTAAAAGCCTCCAAAAGGTTATTTCCACTTGTCCCCCTGAGTTGAACAAAATCGGCTACAGCTGCTTCGACGGTTGCGAGAGCCTTATAGAAGTGTCGATGCCGGAGCAAGCATTCAAGATTAACACGACCGCTTTCAGAGGCTGTGCCGCCTTGCAGAGTCTCGACTTGGCGAATGTCACCTTAATAGGCACCAAGGCGTTCACAGGCTGCAGCGCATTGACATCAATCAGTATCAACAACCAGCCGACTATGGAAAACGAAGATGCTTTCGATGAATGGCATTTTGCCAACACCGAGATTGCAGTTCCCGACGAGAAATATAGCACTTTTACCACCGACGCATATTGGGGCCGGTTCAGCCATTTCAAGCACCCGTCATTGTTCGCCTATACCGAAGTGACCGGCGGCTACTCCATAGGCAAATCGCCATACGCTCTCGATGAGGATTTCACCGGTATGCTCGTGATACCCGAACAGTACAATTCGGGCAATGTGGTGGCTATCGCAGAAGGCACATTCCAGGGTTTTACCGGCCTCACCGGCGTAACTCTCCCCAGCGGATTGACCTCGATGGGCAGCAAAGCTTTTGCCGGCTGCACAGGAATCACGACCGTGATCAACAAGGCCGCCGCGCCTCTCTATGGCGATAATTGCCCCGTTGATGCCTTCGACCAAAACACTTATACAAATGGCACTCTCAATGTGCCGTTTGGAAGCTTCGATGCTTATAAATCATTTGAACCGTGGTCAAGTTTCAGCGATCGAATCATTCAAGGATTCGGTGAGCGCACGCTCTCCGCTCCGGTGGCTTCACGCGAGCAGGGCGCATTTGACCAGCCTTTTGATTTGACGCTCACCAACAATAACGAGGTTGGAAGCATTTATTATTACATTGTTAACGAAGGTGACGAAACAAACGTTGTTCGCACCATCGAAACCTACTCCGCTCCAATCACAATTGAAGAAACTTGCACAGTTGTGGCATATATCAGCGATGGTACTTCCTGCTGCGACCCGGTTTCATGGGAATATACAGCCGAGAAGCAAACAGTGACAACTAACGCTGAGCTGCTTTCGATGGAGGCGGGCAAGCTCTATCAGGTGAATGTGAACCTTGAGGGTGTGAAGGCAAATGGTGGCGTGCTTTATGCTCGCACTTCGGCAACTTCGGCAGCCCCGTCGGAGCCGGCTGAAACCCATATTGACTTTGAGAGCTATGAAGATGGCAATAAGCTCGACGAATATAACCAGCGCGACTGGGTGGCCATCGAAGGACTCACATCGGAATATGCAGGCTTTGAAGTGGGATCGTTTATTGCCCGCTATGATGGCTTGAAACTCACTCCGGTGGCTACGGCGCCGGCTGTGGGAGCAGCAGTAGATGTGACGAATATCAACACGTTCAACGTGGCAAATGTGTTCTATGGCAACTATGAGAACACCGAGGCACTTGGCATGGCTAATGACTACCGTCCATTCTTTGTGAAGGCTAAGGTGAATGAGGTGGCCAACTTCGTAGGCACCGTGAAGCTGGCCGACAATGGCAAATATGAGCTTTGGGGCACTGGCGTTAGCGGCAAGCTGAACGACAAGGGCCTTGAGATTGACACTAATGGCAAGGACATCACCGCCTCGACTGAGAACAAACAGATAGAGGGAGTGCTTGTGGCCGACGCTGAGGCTAATGGCGGCGTGAAGATTGTGGCCCTTGCCGAACCGACTACCCCAACCGGCGTGGCTACACTGCTAACTGAAGGCAAGGCTACAATCTACGGCACAGAGGGCGCCGTGGTAGTGGCGGGAGCCGACGGCAAGGTGGCAATATTCGACGCTATGGGCCGAATGGTGAAGACCGTGAGCGCACAGGGCAAAGCAACGCTGGAGATGCCGGCAGGCTACTACATTGTGCGCACAGCAAGAACGGCAAAGGCTGTGATAGTGAAGTAACACGAGAATCACACACACAACAATAAGAGCCGGGCGACATCGTTAACGATGCCGCCCGGTGTGTTT
>CAMGFF010000307.1 GCA_946055125.1 uncultured Prevotellaceae bacterium
TGACACACCCTCGCTTGCCATAATCGCGTGCCGCCGGCACGCTTGCCCCGGCCGATTTCCGATGCTTACCGTCTTCAGGCACTTTTGTTGCCCACCGCCACAATGCAGCGCAGCCCTGCCGCGACATTTGCGGCAGGGCTGCGCCTATAAGGTGTGCCGATGTGGTGCTGTGATTATTCAGCCCACTTCTTCACGATAATGCTTGCGTTGTGGCCTCCGAAGCCGAAGGTGTTCGACAGCGCCACGTTCACCGTGCGATGTTGGGCCTCATTGAATGTGAAATTGAGCTTGTAGTCAATCTCGGGATCGAGGTCGTCGTCGGCATGGTTGATTGTGGGCGGAACGATATCGGTCTGCACTGCCTTCACGCAGAAGAGTGCCTCGAGCGCGCCGGTGGCACCAAGGAGGTGACCGGTCATCGACTTGGTGGAGCTGATATTGAGCTTGTAGGCATCCTCACCCCACAGTTCCTTGATGGCTTTCACTTCCGACAAGTCACCTACGGGTGTCGAAGTGCCGTGGGCGTTGATATAGTCCACGTCGGCGGGCTTCAAGCCTGCGTCCTTCAGTGCGTTCTTCATCACGAGCTTCGCTCCAAGTCCCTCGGGGTGTGTGGCGGTGATGTGGTAAGCATCGGCCGACATTCCTCCACCCACTACCTCGGCGTAGATTTTTGCACCACGAGCCTTGGCATGCTCAAGCTCCTCAAACACGAGGCAGGCCGAGCCTTCGCCCATGATGAATCCGTCGCGCGAGCCGCTGAAGGGGCGTGATGCCGTCTCCGGGCTGTCGTTGCGGGTAGAGAGCGCGTGCATTGAGTTGAAGCCTCCCACACCTGCCGGATAGATGGCTGCCTCGGCGCCACCGGTTACGATGGCATCGGCCATTCCCAAGCGGATGTAGTTGAAGGCATCAATCAGCGCGTTGGTCGATGATGCGCAAGCCGACACGGTTCCGAAGTTGGGCCCACGGAAGCCATAGATCATCGAGATGTGGCCGGCGGCGATGTCGGCAATCATCTTGGGAATGAAGAACGGGTTGTACTTCGGTCCCTGATCTTTGTGCTGTGCGTAGTAGCCTGCTTCCTCCTCAAAGGTGTGAAGTCCGCCTATGCCGGCAGCGAAGATCACTCCCACGCGGTCGTGGTCGACGCCCTCAGCGTCGATGCTCGCATCGGCCACTGCCTGGCGTGCTGCCACGAGAGCATACTGCGCGTAGAGGTCGTATTTGCGCACCTCCTTGCGGTCGAAATGCTCGGTCGCATTGAAGTTCTTCACCTCACAGCCAAATTGGGTCTTGAACAGTGAAGCATCGAAATGAGTAATAGGGCCGGCTCCACTCACACCCTTCACGGCGTTGTCCCATGTGGTGGGCACGTCGTTGCCTATCGGTGTGATCGCTCCAAGTCCTGTTACAACTACTCTCTTTAATTCCATTAGCGATTTTTAATATAATCTAATGTGTTGTGGAATCTTCTCTCTCGATTACTTATTTGCCTCGATGTAAGAGATAGCGTCACCTACGGTTGCGATGCCCTCTGCCTTGTCGTCGGGAATTGTGATGCCAAACTCCTTCTCAAACTCCATGATGAGCTCCACTGTGTCGAGTGAATCTGCACCAAGATCCTGTGCGAATGTTGCCTCGGGCTTTACCTCCGATGCGTTTACTCCAAGCTTGTCAACAATTATCGCTGTTACTCTTTCTTCGATTTCTGACATAATAGTTTCGTTTTAAAAAGTTATAAAATTCAGTTTTTTGTGTTCATTTCGTTGTGCAAAGTAAGTAATTATTATTCAAATATGGAAAAATTTCTTGATTAAATTTCGCGTTTCTTGCACACGTCGGCTGCTTATGTGCAGTTTTCGCCTATATATCGCACCTTTTTCGGTTTTTCTGTGTTACATTTGTGTTACATTTTCGGCACTATATAGGCTTTTTTAGTGCCAGTTATCTAAATAATTTATATTTTTGTGCCATAAAACTTTAAGTATTGGCTATGAATAAATCTGCAATCTTCTCTTTCCTCGTGGCGGCAGTAGCTGCCACGGCCTGTGGCAACGCCTCAAAGCACACCCATGCCGCCTCTCCCGCCGAGCCAGGAAAAATCAGCAACTTCGATATTGCCATGACGGTGAAGTCGGCCTCGGCTTCCTACCTCTGCGTGGCCGACACCACCTTTGGCGCCGACGTGCCGGTGTTCTCCACGAGCTCGGTGTCGGTGCAATGGCCCGAGCGATTGGGCGACGCTGTCCCTTCTTGCCTCCACGACTCGCTGCTCTCGGCCGTGTTTGCCTCTAAGCCGGCTTCGGTCGACGCTGCCATAGCCGACTTTGTTGCCCACCCCATCGTCAATGGCGACTACAAGCTGCAACCTGTCGACTCGGTGCCGTCGGGCAATGTGCGGGAGCTTTTCCAGAATATAAATTGCCACACCCTGCAACTCTCCGACGACTACATAGTGTTTACTGTCGAGCGCTCCGACTATAGCGGCGGCGCTCACCCAAGCTACTCGGCTTCGTTCCTCAACTACGATGTGCGCAACAAAAATGTGCTCGACTTCAACGAGATTTTCCTCCCGGGCAATGACGACGCAATCCTCAGTCAGGTGGTGAAGGCCCTGTGCGGCCGGTTCCACGCCGCCTCCCTACAGGAGCT
Source organism: uncultured Prevotellaceae bacterium (assembly GCA_946055125.1). Taxonomy (GTDB): domain Bacteria; phylum Bacteroidota; class Bacteroidia; order Bacteroidales; family Muribaculaceae; genus CALZFJ01. The sequence goes on from CAMGFF010000307.1 coordinate 2,656, forward strand.
GCAGGAGCAAGCCGGATTTTTCATCGACTCGCTTTTCCTCACCCACAACGTCTATCTCACCCGCGAAAATGTGGTGTTCTTCTTCAATCCCTACGAAATTGCCCCCTGGGCCGTGGGCCCGGTTGAGGTGCCCGTGCCGTGGTATGAGGTTGACCAATTCATCACCGCCAATGTGCGAGCTTTGATTTATAAATAAAGAATTTATTAACCACACACAC
>CAMGFF010000308.1 GCA_946055125.1 uncultured Prevotellaceae bacterium
GCCTTTAGCGGCTGCAAAGTTAATGCAAAGTTTTGACTTATGCAACCTTTTTGGTACTAAATAGCTCGTGATGGTGCAATTTTTTTGCGTTTTTGTGGTTCCGACGAGTGTTTTTGCGGCTTATCGCTGCACGATGTCGTAGATTTCGGCGCGGCCGGCGATGCTCAGGCGTGTTGCGCCCTTGGCCACGCTCAGGGCTACGAAGGGGGTGGTGTGGGTGGCTGTTGCCACCACGGCTCCCTTGGCGTTGTGCTGGGTCACGGTGATGGCGGCGTTGCGTGCCAGGATCACGCACTCGGTGGTGCCGGGTGTGAGGTCGAGGGTCATTGTGCCGTTGAGCTGATAGGAGGTGCAGGGGTTGAGGTCGAGGGCCATCACAGCCATATCGCGCCGAGGAGCGTCGAAGGCTATGCCCACGTTGCCCGGCGTGACGGGGTTGACCTCAAAGGTGCGCACAGCCACCCAGCTTTCCTTCTCCGAGGGGAGCTTGCGCAGGCGCACATAGCGTGCCTTCACCGGAGAGCCGGTCCAGTGAATGTCGTATTGCTTCTCCATCTCGGCGATGAGCGGCTGCCAGGTGGTGCCGTCGGCCGAGGCTTCGAGTGTGGCATGGTCGAGGTAGTCAACGTCGTCGACCGAGTTTCGGCCCTGCACAATGTTCACCTCGCGCACGTCGCGCACCACGCCCAGGTCCACGCCAATCCAGTCGCCGCCTTTCTTGCTCTGCGAGAGGCCCGAGTGGTAGTAGGTTGCGGGGTCGCCGTCGAGCATGAGTTTGCTGAGCGGGGTGTTGATTGTGGCAAAAGAGCCTATGCAGCGCACCGAGGTGGGGTTCTTGCCGGTGACGGCGAGGAAGAAGCGGTCGCGCAGCGCGTCCATCGAGTTTTCGTAGAAGGGCTGTAGCTTCATGGTTCCGCACTTGTGGGCGGTGAAGTCGCGCACGTCGTCGGCGGTCATGAGGTTGTCGGTAAATGCTTGCCAGAATGAGGCGTTGTCGGTCTTGCCAAAGGCCTCGATAAGAGCCAGGGTGGCCTCGCCGCGCTTGCCCAGCTTGGTGAACTCGGCCAGCCAGGGTGCAAGCTCGCGCATGAGCAGCGGGTTGCGGCAGTTTTGCTTCATGGCGGCTTCCACGCCCTGAATCTTCACAAACTCATCGCGCAGGGCGCTGAATTGCCCGGGGGTGTAATTGTCGGGTGAGAAAGTGGTGGTTTCCCACGACTCGTCGCGGCGGTAGCCCGTCTCGGTGTCGCAGGAGTGTATGGCGAAGGTGCGGTAGGCTTCGCGGGCCTCGGGGGTGAGCTCGGCGAGGCCGCGCTCCCAGTTGTCGAGGGGGTTATAGGCGGCTATGTTCCAGCAATAGTCGGCCACGCCATAGAGGGCGAGCTTCGAGGCCTCGCCGTGCTCCATGGGGTTGCTCACGAGGCCGCACAGGTCGGAGGCGGTGAGCGAGCGCTCCAGGCCGTAGGTGGGGCCCTGCATGATGATGTGGCGGGCATAGTCGGTCACCGGGAAGTTCCACCAGTAGTAGGCGGGACGCTTTATGCGGGCGTTCACCCAGTCGAGAGTTTCCTTGGTGAGGTTGCTGCACACCACGTCGCCGGTCCAGAACACCTTCACCGAGGGGTGCAGCGAGCTGCCATAGATTGCGAGCGGCCCGGTGGGAGAGCCGTTGGCCCACAGGCGGGAGTAGTCGGTGGGGCACACGGTGAGCGGAGTCACGTCGCCGTGAGCCTCCACAAATTCGCTTTGCAGGCGGTTGAGCAGCTCCACCTGCTTCACCGGGTTGGTGCCTTCGCCCGAGATGTCGTCGAAGAATAGTGCAAAGGAGCGCACACCCAGGTCGTGCATGAGGTTGAGCTTGTGGAGCAAGTTCTGGTAGTCCTCCTCATTCCACTTTATGTCCTTGCCCGGGTGAATGGCCCACACGAAGTCCACATAGTTGCGCTGGCAGGCCTCCACCAGCTCACGAATCTGGCGGGCCTCATTCTCGGGGTAAGGCAGTCGCCAGTTGGGACTGCTGTGATAGGGGTCGTCCTTGGGCCCGTAGAGGTAGGTGCACAGCTTGAATCGGCCATAGAAGTCGATGAGCGACAGTCGCACCTCGTGCGACCACGGAGCGCCGTAGAAGCCCTCCACCACGCCGCGGTCGGGCAGCGAGGGGAAGTCGTTGATGGTGATATAGGGCAGTTTTCCGCCGCGGGCAATGGGCGACTCCAGGATTTGAGCGAGCGATTGCAGGCCATAGAAGGCGCCGCGCTCGTCGCGACCGGTGATGGTGATGCCCTTCTTGTCGACAGTGAGGCAGTAGGCCCCGCTCAGCTCGCTCACGCCGGCCTTGCGGGCCTGCTTCGCGCCGAAGTCAATGGTGAGCTTAGGCCCTGCGAGGCTAAGTCGCAGACCGCTTCCGGCAAGCGAGCCAATGGCTCCGGCAAAGCGCTGCTGCACGTCGATGAGCTGCACGCCCTGCGAGGCGTCGAGGCGCTGCGAGGCATCGACCGCCATCGATTGCGGCGTGGGGTTGATGATAAGACCCTTGTGGTCCACGGGCTGTCCGTCGACCGGGTCCACGTCCTGCTTCTCCGAGCGCTGGCTCGATAGGTCGAAGTCGTCGGCACGCACTGTGACACCCGGGGCGCACATAGCGGCTACCAAGGCAGTAATAACAAGAAAATGCTTGAAAGTTTTCATAATTTAAGGTAGTGAGATAAAAAGATTGATTTTGGATTATGTATTACATGTTTTTGTTTTAGCAATTTTTACCGGCCGAAAGCAGCGCCGCGCTTTCAGTGCTGAAAGTTACGAATAATCCATCACTCCACCAAGCATTTCACACAAAAAATTTCGAATTGATAGCAGGG
>CAMGFF010000309.1 GCA_946055125.1 uncultured Prevotellaceae bacterium
CTCGGCAGTGCCTGTGGAAACAAAGGATTTCACATGGAACGTAAGCGCCAACCTTGGCCTCGACCGCAACAAAGTGAAGAAGCTCTATGGCAACGTGGAGCGCATACTGAGCGGAGGCCGCACCGGCAATATCTTCATAGGAGAGTCGCTCAACAACCTCTATTGCCTGCAGGCAGCCGGTATCGCCAATGAGAACAACCGCACCGAGTGGGAGAGCCTCGACTTCAACGGCCGCACAATAGGCCTTGGCGACCTCTTTGCCCGCGACATCTCGGGACCCGACGACAAGCCCGATGGCGTGGTTGACCAGTATGACCGAGCCATCTACAACGACATGGACCCGAAGTTCTACGGAGGATTCTCAACCGACTTGTCGTGGAAGGGCCTGACGCTGAATGCCATCTTCAACTACTCGGTGGGCGGCCATGCGCTGAGCGGCTACTATGAGAGCCTTATCAGCTCATTCGGACAGAGCAATGCCTCGACCGACCTGCTCGACCGCTGGACCCCAGAGAACACCACAGCGTTCTTCCCGCGCCGCATGGCCAACGTGAGTGGCTATAGCGCCTACGGAGCGGGTGACACCGACCGCTATGTGCAGAGCACATCATTCTTGCGCTGGTCGAACCTCACATTATCCTACAACTTGCCCAAGAGCCTTACGCAGAAGTGGCGCCTCAACAACTTGCGCGTGTATTTCACGGCGAGCAACGTGTTCACGCTCACGGGCTACAAGGGATTTGACCCTGAGTATGGCGACGGCAACGGCTACTACCCGACGGAGCGCACCTACACACTGGGACTTTCGTTAAGCATTTTCTAACCACATAAAACAAACACAACAACGATGAAACTGAAAAATAAGATATTTACACTGGGTCTTATTGCCCTTGCATCGGCAACGATGACATCGTGCAGCGACTTTCTCGACGAAGACCCAAAGACGGCAATCACCGAGGACATGATGTACTCCTCGCCTGAATATGCTGAATCTGTTCTTCAAAGCTGCTACAAAGGGTGGCGCGAGATGTTTAAGGACCGCTTCATTTGGGAGTGCATGGTGGGAACCGACGAGATTCAGTCGGGAGCCTACCAGGCATTGAAGGAGGACGGAATGCGCCGCGGCTCACTCGACCGCTACGATGCTCTCCTCACCTCAGAGCTCTCCTATATCTCCGACCAGTGGGGCAACCGCTGGACTAAAGTGGGCGAGGCAGCCAAGATAATCCGCGCGCTGAAGCCACTTGTGGAGAGCGACGCACAGGCAGCCCAGATCTACGGAGAGGCGAGCTTTATCCGTGCCGGCCTCACGATGGAGCTTACATTCATTTATGGCAGCGTGCCTATTCTCGACCTCGACCGCATTGCCGACCTTGGCTATGGCCGCCAGCCCGAGAAGGACATTTGGGAGTTTATCATAGGTGACTTTGAGAATGCAGCGAAATATTGCCCGGAAAGCAACGACCCGGGACGTGCCACAACCTACGCCGCATCGATGCTTCTCGGCTACGCCTATATGTCGGCTCCCGAGGCTACAGGACTTCGCGACTTCGCGAAGGCCAAGGCAGCACTTGAGAAGGTGGTGAAAGGCCCGTTCACGCTGGTACCCTACTACGACCTGTGGGACTACAGCATGGGCAACACACAGGAGTCGATATTTGAGTGGCAATTCAGCAACGCATGGCCCGACAACAATGCAATTCAGTTCCAGATAGGCTCGCGAGCCGTGCAGTCGATGGGTGGCGACGGATGCTACATGAGTGGTTACGACCACGCCGTGCCCACAGAGTGGGCCTACAGCGACAAGGCCGAGGGCGGAATATGGGAAGACGGCGACGTGCGCAAGGAAGAGGCAATTCGCTACGACTTCACTTGGTTTGGCAAGACTCCCGACCTCAACAGCGTGGCATGGGAAGACCTTGGCGAGGACCACGATGAGCTGAAACCGCACATCAAGAAGTATGAGGACTTCCGCACCGACTCGCACTCGGGCATGGGACTCAACAACATGTGGTACTCGGGCAAGAACATACCGTTCCTTCGCCTTGGCAACGCTATCCTGCTCTATGCCGAGTGCCTCAACGAGCTTGGTCAGACTACTGAGGCAATTGCCGAGGTGAACAAGGTGCGCGAGCGTGCATGGGACTTCGACCTGCCGGCCGAGATGCGCTGGAGTGGCATGTCGCAGGAGCAATTCCGCACCGAGCTGATGACGGAGCGCGTGCGTGAGCTCTTCGGCGAGCGCTGGCGCCGCTTCGACCTGGTGCGCACAGGCAAGTTCCTTGAGTACGTTAAGGAGCGCAACAAGTGGGCAAAGCGCTCGGGCACCATCCAGGAGTGGAACAAGGTGTGGCCTATTCCATTGGCCGAGATCGACCAGAACGACGACATTTCACCCGAGGATCAGAACGAGGGGTATAGGTAATAGTTATTAGTTGTTAGTTAGGAGTTAGGAGTTATTAGGGGGGAGGAGAGGCTAATCAACTACATTTGATAATGGGTGGTGGGGAGCGGTTCCCACAGCAGGGACACTTGCCACCACCTTTTTTTCTTTCTTTCAACCACATATTCTTCCTTCATTTTTCAATTAAAAATCATTTCACGTTATGAATAAGAAATCTTTACTTAGCATTATGCTTGCAGCAGGGGCTACGGCAGCGATGGCTGCACCTCAGGTGCCCACTTTCACTGAACTCGACCTCTCGTCGATTGTGTCGTCGGGCTTGTTCCACGGAAACTGCGGCGTGGTCGACCTTAATGGCGACGATGTTCTCGACATCTTCGTGAAGGGACGCGACCTTAACAACGGCTGGGCCACGACCATCCTCTATCTCACCGGCGACGGCAGCACGTT
>CAMGFF010000310.1 GCA_946055125.1 uncultured Prevotellaceae bacterium
GTTTGTGGAACAAAATTAATGCTTTTTTGTTCAAAAAAACAAAATTGTGACATAATTTAAGAATCAAAAAAAAGAGGAAACGGCGTGGCAAGTTGAAAGGGGGCACGCCTACCGGCAGCCGCCGCAGGCGTGGCGGTGGGGAATGTGTGTGAATAAATGCTAAAAGTTTTGTGGTTGCGAGCGGAATAGTTACCTTTGCTTAAATATTGTGATATAGATCGCGGAGAATCGACCTGGGGTTGACTGCGTGAGAGAAGAAACTACTTAGTGTGATAGCCGATGAATGAATTGACAGCTACAAACGGTGCCGGCCCCGAGGGCGGGAACGCGGCTGCGTGGCGGCTTGCGTTGCGTGTGGCGGGCGACCGCGTGCTTTTGGCGGCCTACAGCGATGTGGAGCAGGACTCGCTGCTGTGCAGGGAGATATTGCTCGATGGCGGCGAGGAGGAGCGGCTCCGCGCGCTGGAGAATTGCGTGTATGACAATCAGCTGCTTCTCCAGGACTACAAGCGGGTGACGATAGCGCTCACGTCGCGGCAGTTCATGCTGGTGCCGGCGGCGATGAGCGATGAGGCGGCACGGGCGGCGCATGCGGCGCTCTATGGCGACCGGGCTGGCGACACGGTGGTGGATGAGGCGCCCGGCGCCGGGGTGAAGATAGTGTACGGGCTGCAGCCGGGGCTTCTGCGCTTCATAGAGCGCACCTTCGACCGCCCCACGGTGCATCACCACCTGTGGGCGGTGATAGAGCACTTTGCGGCGCGTAGCAAGGGGGCTTCGGTGAGCAGGGAGATGGTGTATCTTCACGAGGGGTGGGCCGATGTGTGCGTGACTGTGAACGGCGCATTTGCCTTTGCCAACAGTTACAGTTGCCCGGTGGCCGACGATGCCGCCTACTATGCGCTCAATGCCTGGCGGCAGCTGGGGCTCGACCCCGAGGGCGACGAGATGCAGCTCATAGGCGACCGCCAGGTGCGCGACGCCATTGCGCCCGTGCTGCGCAATTATGTGAAATATGTGATGCCGGCGATCTTCCCCGCCGCCTCGATGCGCATGGGGCACGATGCGGTGAAGGCGCCATTCGACTTAATACTACTGCTACTCTTATGCGAATAATCAGAGGAAAATATGGCCGGCGGCGCTTCGATGTGCCGCAGAATATCACGGCACGCCCCACCACCGACTTTGCCCGCGAGAACCTCTTCAATGTGCTTGACAACATCGTGGACTTTGAGGGCTGCTCGGCACTCGACCTCTTTGCCGGCACCGGGGCAATCAGCTTTGAGTTCCTGTCGCGCGGCTGCTCGCGGGTGACGAGCGTGGAGAAGGCGGCCACGCAATATAATTTCATTCGCCGCGTGCGCGAGATGCTGCACGAGGAGGCACGCCACACGGTGGTGCGCGGCGACGTGTTCAGGTTTGTGGAGCAGACCACGCAGAAGTATGACATCATCTTTGCCGACCCTCCCTACGACCTGCCCGACTTTGCGAGTGTGCCCGAGGCCATTCTCAACTCGCAGATGCTCTATCCCGACACCATTGTGATAGTGGAGCACAGCCGGGCCTACGACTTCTCCCACCTGCCACACTTCTCACAGCACCGAGCCTATGGCAGCGTGAATTTCTCAATTTTCCGCCTCGACGAATAGCATTCCCTGAGCTATGCGCATACCACCCGGCATTGCGCCACCGGCTTGTTGTAGCCCGGCGGCTTTGGCCCACTGCCGGCGGTGAGGTGTTTTATTAAATTTTATTATCCATGGAACCTCACCTAATGGATGCTACTGTGGGTGAAGGGGGAAATTTTTTTCAGGAATTTTAGCGTATTAATGGATTATTTTGCCTATCTTTGCAAAGGACTATAACGACCTTCTTGACGAGTGCCGCACATGGAATCTTGATTTTTCATTGGCATTGACGGGAGAAGCCCTGTGATGGTGGGCGGGACCAAGACGCTGCGCCCTCACAGGGACGAGGTGCTATAGTTGCTGATGCAATAAAGGCCTGATGCGGCGGCCGAGAGCCTAAGGGCCGGTAAAGAGCCGTGAAGCCGCGAGTGAATGAGAGAGCAGGCATGAGATTGCACAGAGCGCTATTTGTCAAGACGTTGACACAGTGCCATCGGGATATGGATACATACAGCTCCACATCAGATGTAAAAAGCAAGAGAGAGCGAGGCACAGGCTCTCAGATAAACGCCGGATTTGCCTCCGACGTCCTCCCCGAAGCCCCGGTCGCGAGCAAGGCCGGAAGCTCAGAAGCAGGGGTGTCCACCCATAGTGTGCCTATCCGGAAGGAGAAAGAGCAATGGTATGCCCTTCGCACCACCTATGGGCGTGAGAAGCGGGCCTACGACTACTTTGTGTCGCGCTCGGTGCCGGCGTTCTACCCCACAGTGAGGCGCGTGAGGGAAGTGGGAGGCAAGCGTGTGGCAGTGGAGGAGTCGCGCATACCCAACATATTTTTTGCCTATGGCACAGAGGAGGCGATGAAGCGCCTGGTGTATGACAACGTGAACCTGCCCTACCTTCGCTTCTACTACAGGAAGCGCCGGGTAGGAGGCAGGGTCATAGGCGAGCCGCTGGTGGTGCCTGAGCGGCAGATGGAGAGCCTGCGGATAATATGCGCTGCCGAGGCAGCCGACATCATCGTGACCACGGGCGAGCTGCGGAGGTTTGCCGAGGGCGACCCGGTGAGGATTACGGGCGGAAGCTTTGCGGGGATAGAGGGCAGAGTGGGTCGCTTCCATGGCCAGCAGCGGGTGGCGGTGGTTATAGAGGGCCTTCTGACGGCGGCCACGGCCTACGTTCCGAGTGCCTTTCTGGAGCGGATAAAGGAGTGAGAGAAG
>CAMGFF010000311.1 GCA_946055125.1 uncultured Prevotellaceae bacterium
TTTGAACACTCTTTGCTACTAAATGAATCTTCGAAAAATGAATTTTGTTAACTTAATAAATGAATGACTATGAAATTTAGAACTTTACTCTTTGTTGCGCTCACAGCAGTGACTTCGGTCGCAGCTTCGGCATTCACCTATGAGGGAATTGATTATGAAGCGCTCACATCGACTACCGCAAAGGTGTCGAGCGGGGCAAGCGCCACCGGCGATGTGGTTATCCCCTCCACAGTTTACGACGGCACCACGGCCTACACCGTGACCGAGCTGGGCAAGAGCAGCTTCCGCAGCGCTCAAATCAAGACTATCACACTGCCCGCTACACTCACCAAGATTGGCAGCAGCTCCTTCTCTCAGAGCAGCGTGGAGAAAATCAACTTCAATGAGGGGCTCACAAAAATTGATTACAACGCATTCTACAACTGCATAAATCTCAACAATGTGGAGCTTCCCTCTACTCTCAAGAGCATAGGCTACTTGGCATTCTACAGCTGCACATCGCTGAAATCAATCGCTATTCCCGAGGGCGTGACGCTGCTCGAAAGCTGCACCTTCAAGGATTGCACCTCGCTCGAAACGGTGACGCTGCCCTCCACGCTCGCGAGCTTTGAGGACCAAGTGTTCTCTAACTGCGCCGCACTGCGCACGCTCGACATTCCCGAGGGTGTGACCACGCTCCCCGAGAGCTTCTGCTACTACTGCCTCTCGCTCGAGGACGTGAAATTCCCCAGCACACTCACTCTTATCAAGAATGGCGCATTCACCAACTGCGAGTTCTTGCAGACGCTCAACCTGCCCGAGTCGCTGCGCACAATCAAGAAGCGTGCGTTTGCCAACTGCAACTCGCTCAAGAACGTGGTGATTCCCGAGGGCGTGGTGACGCTTGAGAGCGACGTGTTCTATGAGTGCATCAACATGGAGTCGGTGACGCTCTCATCGACTGTTGAGGTGCTTGGCTTCGGCTCGCTGGGCTGCTGGGAGCTTCTGCCCGACAACACCCACACCTGGAAGTTTGCCCACATCTATTGCAAGGGTCTTGTGCCTCCTCACTTTGAATATGACGACTACGCACGCCCCGAACCCGACTTCTTCAGCCTTGAGGAGTTTACCGACGACGAGAAGGCTGCCTTCCTCAACTCGCTCACACTGCACGTGCCTGAGGCTGCTCTCGACACCTACAAGAACGCCGACCTGTGGAAGGATATTCCCAATATCGTGGCCGATGACTCGGAGAGCGGCGTGAAGGATGCTCTTGCCGCCGGCGCTGCCGTGGCTAAGTGCACTGCCGCAGGAAGCGTGGTGGTGGAGGGCGCAGCAGCCGGCACAGTGGTGGCTGCCTACACTGCCGACGGCCGCCTTGCAGCACGCGCCATTGCCAATGCCGATGGCGTGGCCACGCTGAGCAACCTTCCTGCCGGAATGGCAATCGTGAAGGCCGGAGCCACAGCCCTGAAGCTCGTGGTGAGATAATGCGGCAAGGAATCACACTCTACTGCATAAAAGACGAAACAGCAAGCGCATCGCCCGGGGAGCCGCCGGACGATGCGCTTGCCGCGTTGTGTGGGTGGAGTGGGGGATTAGAACGCCTTCGCGGGGGTGCCGAGAATGTCGGCGAGGAGGTTGTTGCCGAGGCTCGATGCGCCGATGCGGAAGTAGCGGTTGGTGAGCCACTCCTCGCCCAGCACCTGCTTCACGATGGTGTAGTAGGTGAGAGCGTCGTCGGTGGTGCGCACGCCGCCCGAAGCCTTGAAGCCAATCATCACGCCATGCTTCTCGTGATACTCCTTGATGCACTGGCACATCACATAGGCAGCCTCGGGAGTGGCGCCCGAATAGATTTTTCCGGTGGAGGTCTTGATGAAGTCGGCTCCCGAGTACATAGCCAGGATTGAAGCCTTCTTGATATTTTCGGCGCTCTTCAGCGCTCCGGTCTCGAGAATCACCTTGAGGCGAGCGTCGCCGGCCGAAGCCTTGATTTCCGAAATCTCGTCGGCAATCTCCTCGTAATTGTCATCTACGAAGTAGCCCAAGGGGAAGACGATGTCCACCTCGTCGGCACCGTCGGCCACGGCGAGAGCCGTCTCGGCGCACTTCACCTCGAGCCTTGCCTGCGACGAGGGGAAATTGGCCGAGCACACAGCCACACTCACCTCACTCACCTCAAGAGCCGAGCGCACCACGCCGGCAAAATTGGAATATACGCAAATGGCGGCCACATTTTTGAGCTGCGGATAGATTGTCTCAAAATCATTCACCTTCTGCGTGAAGGCGGCCACCGAGCGCTCGGAGTCGGTGGAGCTGAGTGTGGTGAGGTCGATGCAGTTGAGCATGAACTCAAGCACCTCAGGCTTGCGGTTCTCGGCGAGGTGCTCATTGAGGAGCTTAGCCACCTCGGCCTGCACCTGAGCATCGTCGGAGGTCACCCGGCTCTCGGCGATGGCTTGCATGTACTTGTTGGGAGTTTGTTCCATTGTGTGAAAAAGTATTTTTTAGTAATATGATTTTTTAGTGAAATTTTATTGGCTGATAGTTGAGAAAACACGCTCGGCAGGTGGGGCGGCGGAAAATTTTCAATTCTCAGCGAGTTGAGCAGTGCCGCAAGAGAGGGCGAAAACCGCCTCACAGTGCCTCCACGCGGCGATTTTCAGTCATTTTGGGCACTGCCGGGCTGCTGCTGCAATTTAGCGTTTTCAATGTGCCGTGTGGCATCGCGGCGCTTTTTTTTGGCTATGCTCGCCTCGAGAGCCTCGGTGAGGTTCACGCCGTTCTGGTTGGCTAGTCAAGTTGGCACGCAGAGCACGTCGGCGAGTTCTTCGGTGATTTGATCGTGAG
>CAMGFF010000312.1 GCA_946055125.1 uncultured Prevotellaceae bacterium
TTCTGCACCAGTGACACAAACACCGTGTCGCCCGACTGAATTTTTCTTTGATTGTTGCTCATAGCATTAAGTAATTTTGATTTACACTGCAAAATTACAGGCTGCATGGGCAACATTCACGCCCATACACGATAATCAAAGTTAAAAGTAATAATAGACTTGCGAAAAAGAGGACAGACCGCCTCGAGGTGGGGCGGCCTGCCGGTATAGGATGGGATGTGGGTGCGCGTGGGGATTAGAACTCGGCGTTCTTGGGTGTGCGGGGGAAGGGAATGACGTCGCGGATGTTGGTCATTCCGGTAACGAAGAGCACGAGGCGCTCGAAGCCGAGGCCGAAGCCCGAGTGAGGCACGGTGCCGAAGCGGCGGGTGTCGAGATACCACCACATGTCCTTCATGGGGATATTGAGCTCCTCGATTCGGGCAAGGAGCTTGTCGTAGTTCTCCTCACGCTCCGAGCCGCCAATGATTTCGCCGATGTTGGGGAAAAGCACGTCCATGGCGCGTACGGTCTTTCCGTCGTCGTTGAGCTTCATGTAGAAGGCCTTGATTTCCTTGGGGTAGTCGGTGAGGATCACCGGGCGCTTGAAGTGCTCCTCCACGAGGTAGCGCTCGTGCTCGCTCTGGAGGTCGATACCCCACTTCACGGGGAACTCAAACTTCTTGCCCGAAGCCTCGAGAATCTTGATACCCTCGGTGTAGGGCAGGCGCACGAAGTCGTTGTGCAGCACGAAGTTGAGACGCTCGATGAGCTGCTCGTCGTACATCTGCTGGAGGAACTCGATGTCGTCGCGGCAGTTGTCGAGAGCGTAGCCAATGCAGTATTTCACGAAGTCCTCGGCGAGGTCCATGTTGTCGGTGATGTCGTTGAAAGCCACCTCAGGCTCAATCATCCAGAACTCGGCGAGGTGTCGCGGAGTGTTGGAGTTCTCGGCGCGGAAGGTGGGGCCGAAGGTGTAGATTGCACCGAGGGCAGTGGCGCCGAGCTCACCCTCGAGCTGTCCCGACACGGTGAGGCTTGTCTGCTTTCCAAAGAAGTCCTGAGAGTAGTCGATTTTGCCGGTTTGCTCGTCCTTTGGGAGGTCGTTGAGATTGAGTGTAGTCACCTGGAACATAGCTCCGGCACCCTCGCAGTCGCTTGCAGTGATGAGAGGAGTGTGGAGGTAGAAGAATCCGCGCTCCTGGAAGAAGCGGTGAATGGCAAAAGCCAGAGCGCTGCGCACACGCAGCACGGCGCCGAATGTGTTGGTGCGAGGGCGCAGGTGAGCCTTCTCGCGGAGGAACTCCAGGGTGTGTCCTTTCTTCTGCAGAGGATAAGTTTCGCTATCGGCAGTGCCGTAGATTTCGATTGTCTCGGCCTGAATCTCGGAGGTCTGGCCCTTTCCCTGCGAGGCCACGAGCAGGCCCTCCACATGTAGGCTTGAGCCGGTGGTGATTGGCTTGAGCTGCTCCTCGCTGAACTTGTCGAGGTCGATAACTATCTGTATGTTCTTGATTGTCGAGCCGTCGTTGAGTGCCACAAACTGCACGTTCTTGTTGCCACGGCGTGTTCGTACCCAGCCTTTCACGCACACTTTGCGGCCAATGAGTGCGGGGTCGAAAATATCGACAATCTTGGTTCTCTTGATTTCCATATTAATGCTTGTGATTGAGATGAATGTAAAATTGGTAATCGAAGGCTCCGTGCTGAGAGGCCGGAACCTTCGATACCAAGTTGGAAAAACCCGTAGATTATTATTCGAAAGAACCCTGCTTGAGGAAGTTCACCTCTTCCTGAGTGAGGTAGCGCCACTTTCCGCGGGCGAGGTTCTTCTTGGTGAGTCCTGCGAAATACACGCGGTCGAGCTTCACCACATGGTAGCCGAGAGTCTCGAATATGCGGCGTACCACGCGGTTGCGGCCGGAGTGAATCTCGATTCCGGCCTGCTTGCGGTCGGTGGGGGAGACGTAGCTCACGGCGTCGGCGTGGATTGGACCGTCGTCGAGTTCAATTCCGTCGGCAATGTGCTGCATGTCGTCTTCCGAGATGGGCTTGTCGGTCCACACCTGGTAGATTTTCTTCTTCACGAATTTTGGGTGAGTGAGCTTCGAAGCGAGGTCGCCGTCGTTGGTGAGCAGGAGCACGCCTGTGGTGTTACGGTCGAGTCGGCCTACGGGGTAGATGCGCTCACTGCAGGCACCTTTCACCAGGTCCATCACCGTGGTGCGGCCGTTGGGGTCGTCGCTTGTGGTTACGCAGTCCTTTGGCTTGTTGAGGAGCACATAGCACTTGCTCTCGAGGGTCACGACCTTGTCGTTGTATTCCACCACGTCGTTGCGAGTGATCTTGGTGCCGAGCTCGGTCACAGGGTTGCCGTTCACCTTCACCACGCCCTGCTGAATGAGTTCATCGGCCTCACGGCGTGAGCACACACCGGCATTGGCCATGAACTTGTTGAGGCGGATTGGTTCATTGGGATCGACTTCGGGCAGAACGTACTCAATGCGCTGTGGGCGCGGAGTGAAACGCATCTGCGGACGCGGGCCCTGCTGCTGGCGGTTGTTGCGGCGCTGTGGCTGCTGGCGGTTGTTGCCGTAGCCGCCTTGCTGGCGGTTGCGGTTGTTATATCCACCGCCCTGCTGGCGGTTGTTGCCATATCCACCGCCCTGCTGGCGGTTGTTGCCGTAGCCGCCTTGCTGGCGGTTGTTGCCGTAGCCACCGCCCTGCTGGCGGTTGTTGCCGTAGCCGCCTTGCTGGCGGTTGTAGCCACCCTGAGGGCGATTGTAGCCACCCTGCTGGCGGTTGTAGCCACCACCCTGCTGGTCCTGGTTCTCGTAGCCACCGC
>CAMGFF010000313.1 GCA_946055125.1 uncultured Prevotellaceae bacterium
CCCATACAACCGGTGTATTCGACACGGGCTGTGTGGGGCTAACCATAATCGCGTGCCGCCGGCACGCTTGCCGGCTCTGCCGGCGGCAGGCCACCCAGTCGATTTCGGATGCTTATGGGAGTGTTGCGTAATTTTGCTGTTCACAAAACCCAGCCACACTTATATAGGGACGCACCCCGGTGTGTCCGCCCACAGACGTTTCTGTTTGTTATCGCTTATTTATGTGGCGGTACGCTGACGCACCCCAGTGCGTAGCTACATGGATACATCATGAGCCCGAATTATGACACACCCTCTTGTAATAAAAAACGGAGCAATAGAGTGTGGTAAATACGCGAATTATGCTATACGCACAGCCCCCCCCCATCTCAATGTAGGTGAAAAAAGCCGGCTGTTTTTTTGAGTGGCTTATCCATGCTCAAATCGGTGTAAAGGAATGGAATGGCTTTGGTTGTGTTATTCCTTGGGGAGGGCATTGACTTGCTCCACTAAGCGGAGGTTCGTTGGGTCGAGGGGCGGGACGTTGGCAGGGAGGCGGATTTCGGTGGGAGGGATAGTGCTTTTATCCTTGTAGGCCTGCTTGCACTCGTCGAGGGTGAGATACTCGAAATCTATGGGATATACCTCTATGTTCATTTTCATCTCAATAGGCTGCCGGGTGTTGCAAGACGATTTGATTAGTTTTCCACGCAGCACTGCTCGCACCGAGTAACTAATTTGGAAGAGGTCGTGAATTCTGTAGATTGATGTGCCGTTGCGGTAGTAGTTCCGGGTCAAGTAGAGCTCGTGGAAATCGGTGGTTAAACCAAAGAATTTCAGGATGTTGGGTGAGTAGATATGATTCTTGTGCATTGCGAGGCCGTCGACATTGATGCTGATGGTGTAGGGAGTCTTGCGCAGCACTCCCATCGTCTTGTCGTGGTAGACGGTGTCACTGCCTGTTGCACGACTGGCGAGGTTGTCGGGTTCCTGCAGCTCACCTGAGGGGAAATGCAGCACGCCCGAGATAAAAGAGCTGTGGTTCTTGCGGTCGAGGCTGTCGGGGGAGCCGTCGCAGTGGATAATGCGGTTGTAGGATTTAGTGGTGAGTACACGAGGGTTGTCCCAGCCCTTGAACCCCTTGATTTTGGGACGCAAGGGGAGGAGTGCGTCGGCCATTCCCTCCGAGAAATTGATAGTTGTGTCCTTGTCGGTGATCAAAGTGCAATATTCGCGCGTATAGCACAATACGCGAACGCCGTCGCGGTTGGAGTTGACCGAGGCCTCGGGGAGCTGGTAGGTGCAGAAGTCCATAAGCACCACATCATCGGCCGCGCTGCGGGCTTCGGTGTCGTTATAGCCAATGCAGCGAATTGAGAGAGGGAATCGGGTAGTGGCATCGGTGGCAAATTTGCCTTGCTCATCGGTGATGCCGAGGATAGCACCTCGGGAGTCGAAAATCGATGCGGCAACCACAGGGGTGCCATCGGAGGCATCGAGCACGGTGAAGGCCCCCATGCCCATGGCGGTGCATAAGCATGTGATGAAAATAGCTGAGATACGCTTCATAATATTTTGGATGTTAAAAAAATAACTAAAAAATCCCCCAAAACCAATAGCCTACAGCTCACCGCTCACAGCCCATAGCCCACAGCTCACCGCGCCTTGAAATAGGCGCGTGCCTCGCGCTTCACCCTGGGGGCGAGAATGAAGATTGCAAGCATGTTGGGCAGTGCCATGAAGGCAAAAGCGAGGTCGATTATGCTCACCGTCACGCCGAGCGACACCACACTGGCTGCCACGGTGGTGCCGACGTAGAAGTAGCGGTACTTCTGCGCGTGCTGCGGCCCGAAGAGGTAGCTTGTGGCCATGGTGCCATACCACGAATAGGAGAACATGGTGGAAAATGCGAAGATTGTCACCACAAACTCCAGCAGATACTTGCCGGCGTAGGGTATCAGCGCATCAAATGAATTGAGCGCAATGGAGAGGCCCTGAACACCCTCCACGTCGTACAATCCCGCCATAATCATGGGGATTGCCGAGAGCGTGCACACGAAGCCCGAGTCGATGATGGGGCCGAGCATTGCCACCAGGCCCTCGCGCACCGGCTCGGCGTTCATCGACGCGCCGTGCATCATTCCGGCCGTGCCCACTCCGGCCTCATTCACAAACATTGCTCGCCTTGCGCCGGTGATTGCCACTCCGGCCATAGCTCCAAATCCCGCTTCCCAGCAGAATGCCCCATCGATAATGGCCGTGAGCACCGCCGGCAGACGGTCGGCATAGGCGATGATGATGCCAAAGACCATGAGGAAGTAAAAGCCCACCATGAAAGGCACTATGCGCGTGGCCACGGCAGTGATGCGCGTGAGTCCTCCGAAAATCACATAGGAAACTATGCCGCCTATCACCAGTCCGATGATGAGGCGCGTGGTGAAGCCGGTGGCAATGCCCAGTGGAGCGATGCACACCTGGCAGATGGAGTCGGTGAGCTGATTGGCCTGCATTAGCACAAGGCAGCCCACAAGGGTGGCTGCGCTGAAGAGGATGGCAAGAGGCTTCATTCGCGGCGATATTCCATTCACAAGCACGTGCATCGGCCCGCCCTGTGCCACGCCGTTGCCATCCTTGCCCTTATACATGATTGAGAGCGTTCCCTCGAAGAACTTGGTGGCCATGCCGAGGATTGCGCTCACCCACATCCAGAAAATCGCGCCAGGGCCGCCCACACACAGGGCTATTGCCACGCCGGCAATGTTGCCCATGCCCACGGTCGAGCTGATGGTGGTCATAAGAGCCTGAAACGAGCTCACACTGCCCTCACCACGG
>CAMGFF010000314.1 GCA_946055125.1 uncultured Prevotellaceae bacterium
ATCCCAACTTATTTATCAAACAATATAAACACTTTTTATGTATTATGGAAGAGAAAAAAATCAACGAAAAAGAGAGCCTGGAGATTATCACCGAAATGATCAACCGCACTAAGGGTCGCCTGCGCATAGGCGACGGCAACCTGCTCCTGCTGTGGGGCTACACCGCCCTGGCGGTGACTGCGCTCACCGCCACCGTGCTGCTCATCACCCGGCACCAGGCAAGCAACTGGCTGTGGTTCTTGATATGGATAATAGGCGGAACTGCTGGGGCGCACGTCGACCGTCGACGCAACGGCAAGCAACAAGTGAGCACCTACACCGACTCTGTAACCCGCGGCCTGTGGTCGCTCGTGGGATTCTGCGCAATCCTGCTCACCGCAATTTGCCTCGTGCTGATGCTGCTTGCCGGGAAAGACTGCTGGACTGCGATGCTCGTGTTCGGACTGCTCATCGTGGGCATTGCTGTGACCATTCAGGGCGTTGTCATTAAAGAAAAGTGCCTTGTGGCCGGTGGAGCCGTGGGTGTAGTGGCCGGCTCGGTGGTGCTGTGCTGTGCTATTGGCGGCATTGCCCTGGCTGCTTGCTGGACTTTCCCTCTCATCGCAGCCACGTTCCTGCTTATGCTCATAGTACCGGGACACATTCTTAACCACAAAGCTCGCCGCCAATGTACAAAGAACTGAACCCTCTGCTCCACTCGCAGCTGCGCCTCGCCGTAATGTCGATACTCATGAACGTGGAGGAGGCCGACTTCGTGTATATAAAGAATGTGACGGGCGCCACCGCCGGCAACCTGAGCGTGCAGCTCGACAAGCTGTCGGCAGCCGGCTACATCGAGGTGACTAAAAGATTCGATGGCCGCAAGCCTAAGACCTCATGCCACATCACACCGCTGGGTCAACAAGAATTTGCTTCCTACGTCGATGCTCTGAAGCAATACATAGCCATATAACCTTAACACTATGGCATTGATAGCACCCGGGTTTCACCATTACGCTTGATTATGCAAAGGAACAAACCATAAGTTGCATAAATATTGATTATTTGAGAGCCGAATACAGCCAATGAAACAGGATGGCGATATTCGGCTCAATAATTATGTTATTTAGCATAATGGTCATTTCCAAGGGCAGAAAAAGCAAAAAAATGAAAAAAAATTGCGCTTTGCAATAAATTTGGCGCGGTTTGCGTTGTGATTATGAAAAGTTTTTAATACATTTGCCAAAAGAAATGCTGAGATATTCGGCCGGAAATGAAAATTCAGGGTAGTGCATGGGCACTAAACCTATGAAACACAAAGTCGTAAATCGAAATGCATTTGCAGTAGATGACCAAAAAGCAAAAAACTGAAGAAATTACTAATAACATTAACTAAAATTTAATCAATTAATTATTTAACAAATTTTTATTCAATTAAATTATGGAAGCTCAAAAGCCTAACAACACTCAAAAAGCGAATGGTGCTGTAACAAGCAATGTTCGTGGTATTAAGAATGCATTCTTAGTAATTTGTGCCTGTGCAGTAGTTGCAGTTTGCCTCTTCATCTTCGTACTTGGAGCAGACAGCAACTTCGAGAACGGACACCCAATCAACCTTCTCGGTACAATCTACAAGGGTGGTTTCATCGTGCCTATCCTTCAAACTCTCTTCTTGACAGTTATCGTCCTGTCGGTAGAGCGCTGGATTGCCCTTTCTTCAGCTAAGGGTAGCGGTTCAATTCCCAAATTCGTTGCCAACGTGAAGAAAGCCCTCGAGGCAAAGGACATCGAGAAGGCAAAAGACCTCTGCCGCAAGCAGAAAGGCACTGTTGCCGCTATCGTTTATGCTACTCTCGTGAAGTATGATGAGATGGACAAGAACACTATCCTCTCTAAGGAGCAGAAACTCGCTACTATCCAGAAGGAGATTGAGGAGGCTACAGCTCTTGAGATGCCGTCGCTCCAGCAGAACTTGCCTATCGTTGCAACTCTCACAACTCTCGGTACTCTCGTCGGACTTCTCGGTACTGTGATCGGTATGATCAAGTCGTTCCAGGCTCTGTCGGCCTCGGGCGCTCCCGACTCAACTGAACTTTCTACCGGTATTTCTGAGGCACTTGTGAACACCGCCTTCGGTATCGCAACCGGTGCTTTCGCCGTTATTTCTTATAACTTCTACACCAACAAGATTGACCACCTCACCTACGCTATCGACGAGGTAGGTTTCTCTATCGTTCAAACATTTGCCGCTACTCACTAATCAGCGCGTAGCAACTAAAGCAAACAACAGTTTAATGGTATTAGTAAATCAACAACTGATTTAATAATTTATAAGAAATAAATTCAAATATGGGAAAAGTTAAAATCAAAAGGAAGAGTACATTCATCGACATGACCGCGATGAGTGACGTTACTGTACTTTTGCTTACTTTCTTCATGTTGACATCTACTTTCTTGCAGAAGGAGCCTATCACCGTGCTGACGCCTTCGTCGGTGTCGGAGATAAAGGTGCCGACCATGAACGTGATCACCCTGCTCGTGAGCCCGGAGGGTCAAGTGTTCATGTCGCTTGCCGGCGACAAGGACTCGCTCTACTCGAGCGAGAAAATGCGTGCCGAGCTTCTGCTGAACGTGGCATCAGAATATAACAAACTTCACCCATCTAACAAGGTCGAGTTCACTCAAGCTGAAGTCGACAAATTCTCCAAGACCAACATGTTTGGCGTGAATATTGCAGCCCTTAAGCAGTGGCTCAATATGACTCAGGAGAAGATGGATGAATACATCGACCCGAGCAAGAACCCGAATGCGGGTATCCCCA
>CAMGFF010000315.1 GCA_946055125.1 uncultured Prevotellaceae bacterium
GTTTCCCGTTTGCGGTTGCAAAGGTACTACAAAAAACCAATACCAACCAAATTTTCCAACAACTTTTTTTCAAGAAATTTTCAAAAATTTTCCTTAAAAGCTGAGAATCATGCACTTACCACGCAAAAAAATTTTTATACTCTGCAACATCTTTTTTCACGCCCCACCTCACCCTCCTCTCCCCACCACACCTAAGCAGACCTCCACGCCTCCACATTGATTGCAGTTTTTTTGAACTACGTTCAAAGACCGGCCTCCGTGAAATTTTTCTTCTTTTTAATAATGTATCTGCGAAATTTTTCCCTAATTTTGCGCCCGAAAAACGTCGAAAACGTCAATTACCAACAAATAACAACACCCCAAAAGGAGAAAAAATTGCTATGCCAAAGAATTTAGTTATAGTAGAGTCGCCAGCCAAGGCGAAGACCATAGAGAAATTTCTGGGCGACGACTTCAAGGTGATGTCGAGCTACGGACACATTCGCGACCTTCACAAGAAGGACTTCAGCATCGACATTGCCAAGGGTTATGCTCCTATATATGAAATCCCCGCCGAGAAAAAGGAACTTGTGGCCGGGCTAAAGCGCGAAGCCAAAAAAGCCGACATGGTGTGGCTCGCAAGCGATGAGGACCGCGAGGGTGAGGCCATCGCATGGCACCTTTTTGAGGTGCTCGGCCTCGACCCGGCACGCACCAAGCGCATCGTGTTTCACGAAATCACCAAGAGCGCAATCCTCAACGCCATTGAGCACCCTCGCGACATCGACATCAACCTCGTCGACGCTCAGCAGGCCCGCCGCGTGCTCGACCGCATCGTGGGTTTCGAGCTCTCACCGGTGCTCTGGAAGAAAATCAAGCCGGCTCTCTCGGCAGGCCGCGTGCAGAGCGTGGCCGTGCGCCTCATCGTGGAGCGCGAGAAGGAAATCGCCGCCTTCCGCAGCGAGGAATACTACCGCGTGGTGGCTCAGATGCAGCCACAGGGCTCCGATGCCTGCGTGAATGTAGAACTCTCGCAGCGACTCCCCGACGAGCCCTCTGCCCGCCAATTCGTCACCGACTGCGCCTCGGCCTCTTTCTCCGTGGGCGACATCTCGGTGAAGCCCGTGAAGCGCTCTCCGGCTCCGCCTTTCACCACCTCCACCCTCCAGCAGGAGGCCGCCCGCAAGCTGGGCTTCACCGTGTCGCAGACGATGATGGTGGCGCAGAAGCTCTACGAGTCGGGTCTTATCACCTATATGCGTACCGACTCGCTCAACCTCTCCTCCCTCGCAATCGCCACAATCAGCAAGGAAATCAAGGACAACATTGGCGACGAATACCTCCACATTCGCAAGTACCACACCAGCTCCAAAGGCGCACAGGAGGCGCACGAGGCAATACGCCCCACCAACATCGCCCTCCACGACATCGCAGGCGGCGCTCAGGAGAAAAAGCTCTATGCCCTCATCTGGAAGCGCACCATTGCCTCTCAGATGGCCGACGCCCTCATGGAGCGAACTAATGTCGACATCAACATCAGCAACCGCCCAGAGCACTTCACCGCAACCGGCGAGGTGATTAAGTTCGACGGTTTCTTAAAGGTCTATATGGAGTCGACCGACGACGACTCCGCCGCCACCGACTCCCGCGAGGAGGGAATCCTCCCGGCAATGCACTCGGGTATGGCTATGACGGCAAAGGAGGTGACCGCAACTCAGCGCTTCACCCAGCAGCCCGCCCGCTACACCGAGGCCTCTCTCGTGAAGAAGCTCGAGGAACTGGGAATTGGCCGCCCTTCAACCTACGCCCCCACCATATCCACTATCCAAAACCGCGAATATGTGGCCAAAGGCGAGAAGAAGGGCGAGCCGCGAAGCTTCAAAATCATCTCCCTCAAAGCCGGAAAAATCTCCGACAAAACCGGCTCCGAAACCACAGGAATGGATAAAGGCAAGCTCATTCCCACCGATACCGGCGTGATTGTCAACGACTTCCTCCAGCAATACTTCCCCTCAATCATGGACTACAACTTCACCGCCCACATCGAGGAGGAATTCGACGAGGTGGCCGAGGGCAAAATGCGCTGGACCGACAGTATCGACAAATTCTACACCAAGTTCCACCCAAATGTCACCGAGGTGTCGAGCCTTAGGCTCGAGCACAAGGTGGGAGAACGCCTGCTTGGCACCGACCCCGCTTCGGGCAAGCCCGTGAGCGTGAAAATTGGCCGTTTTGGCCCCCTTGTGCAGCTCGGAAGCACCGATGGTGCCGAGAAGCCGCAATTTGCCTCACTCCTCAAAGACCAGTCGGTGAGCACCATAACCCTCGAAGAGGCCCTGAAGCTTTTCGAGATGCCTCGCACCCTCGGCGACTTCGAGGGAGCTACGGTGACTGTGGCAATAGGCCGCTTCGGCCCCTATGTGAAGCACGGAAGCAGCTTCGTGTCAATCCCAAAAGAGCTGACACCGCAAGCCATCACCCTCCAAGAGGCTATCGACCTCATCACGACAAAGCGCGAGGAAGACGCTAAAAAGGTGGTTAAGACCTTCGACGACGACCCCGACATGCAGGTGCTCAACGGCCGCTACGGAGTGTATATCTCCTATCACAAGAAGAACTACAAGATTCCTCGCGGAACCAATGCCGAGGCCCTGACCCTCGAAGACTGCCTGAAAATCGTAGCCGACGAGGCCAACGCGCCCAAAAAGACCACCCGCACTCGCAAAACCTCTAAAAAATAACTCAGCCTTGAGCTGTGAGCTATTAGCCTTGAGCTGTGAGCCTCAATGCAAAAAGCCGGCAATCAGCCCA
>CAMGFF010000316.1 GCA_946055125.1 uncultured Prevotellaceae bacterium
CTATTATCTCACCCAATACAATGGCAACTGGGCGAGTGAGGCCAATGCCACCACACAGGAACTGCACTTCGGCAAGAAAGAGATTGACACCAAGCTCGGCACCCGTGCCAATCTCTTTGTGTCGCCATTCTTCCAGCTCTCGCTTGGAGCTCCTGCCACCGAGAACAGTGGCGAGGTGCTTGTGGGCACACTTGGCTGGACGGGAAACTTCCGCTTCACCTTTGAGGTGGACAATGCGGGCTATCTGCGCGTGCTTAGCGGCATCAATCCCTATTTCTCGCGCTATCGCTTAGCCAAGGGGGAGAGCTTCACCACACCGGAGTTTATATTCACGCTGAGCCGCAACGGCAAGGGCGAGGCAAGCCGCAACCTCCACGACTGGGCACGCCGCTACCAGGTGAAGGACGGCATGGGCGACCGCATGACGCTGCTCAACAACTGGGAATCGACCTACTTCGACTTCGATGAGGATAAGCTCATCACACTCATTGGCGAAGCAAAGGAGTTTGGTGTGGATATGTTCCTTCTCGATGATGGCTGGTTTGGCAACAAGTATCCGCGTCACAGCGACACCCAGGGTCTTGGCGACTGGAAGGAAACCGCCAACAAGCTTCCTAATGGCATAGGCCGCCTCACCGAGGAAGCCAATAAGCAGGGCGTGAAATTCGGATTGTGGATTGAGCCTGAAATGGTGAATCCCAAGTCGGAGCTATATGAGAAGCACAAGGACTGGGTGATTACCCTGCCCAACCGTGAGGAATACTACTTCCGCAACCAGCTTGTGCTCGACCTGAGCAACCCCAAGGTGCAGGACTATGTGTTCAACATTGTTGATGAGCTGAAGACCAAATATCCCGACATTGCATTCTTCAAGTGGGACTGTAACAGCCCTATTACCAACATCTACTCTGTGTATGAGAAAAACAACCAGAGCCACCTCTACATCGACTATGTGCGTGGGCTCTACAAGGTGCTCGACCGCATCGCGGCAAAATATCCCAACTTACCCATGATGCTGTGCGCCGGAGGAGGCGGACGCACCGACTATGAGGGGCTTAAATACTTCACCGAGATGTGGGTG
The DNA here is from genome assembly GCA_946055125.1 of uncultured Prevotellaceae bacterium. Lineage (GTDB taxonomy): Bacteria > Bacteroidota > Bacteroidia > Bacteroidales > Muribaculaceae > CALZFJ01. The sequence continues at coordinate 1,082 of CAMGFF010000316.1, forward strand.
AGCGACGATACCGACCCGGTGGAGCGCATCTTCATTCAGTGGGGCTTCTCGCAGGTGTTCCCGGCCAAGGTGCAGTGTGCACACGTGACCACCTGGAACAAGAGCACAAGTGCAAAATTCCGCGTGAATGTAGCAATGATGGGCAAGCTCGGCTTCGACATCAACCTGCACGACCTCTCGGCCAAGGACCTTGCCTACTGCAAGCAGGCTGTGAAGAACTACAACCGCCTGAAGCCGGTGATACTCGACGGCGACCAGTATCGTCTTGTCTCGCCCTACGATTGCGACCATGCAGCCACCATGTATGTGGGCAAGGACAAGCGAAAGGCAGTGCTGTTCGCATTCGACATCTTCCCGCGCTACGGCCGCGACTTTGAGAAGCCACTGCACAATGTTGTGCTCAACGGACTTGATGCCAATGCCACCTATGAGGTGCGTGAAATCGACCGCGAAGACTGCACCGTGGGTGAAGCCAAGAGCTATTCGGGCGACTACCTGATGACCGTGGGCTTGCCGCTGCTGAGCTACAACCGCCTCCACAGCACCGTTGTGGAACTGACCAGGAAATAAGTCATATATTGTGATGAGAAAAACGATATATACAATCACTGTAATCACCGGTCTTGCCATGAGCTGCAAGGCCGGTGATTTCACGAAATATGTGAACCCGATGATAGGTACCGGGGCAGTTGCAAACAGCCTGTCGGGCAATACCCACCCGGCAGCGTCGCTGCCCTATGGAATGGTGCAGCTCGGGCCCGACACGCACATTGCTCCCGACTGGTACAATGCCTCGGGATATAATTACAATGACAGCACAATCTACGGCTTCAGCCACACGCGCCTTTCGGGTACGGGAGCGAGCGACCTTATCGACGTGAGCCTGTTCCCGACTACTACTCGAGCCGAGTCGTCGCGATTCGACCACACCCAAGAGACAGCAGCCCCGGGCTATTATGGCGTGCGCCTTGTGGATGAGAACATCATGGCTGAATTCACAGTAACACCACGAGTGGGCATACACCGCTACACCTATCCCGAAACAGAGAATATGAATCTGTGGATCGACATGGAGCGGTCGGCCAACAAAGCGAGCTGGAACCGCACCATAATCAATTCACAGATACGCAAGGTTACTGACTATGCCATATCGGGCTATCGAATAATCACAGGATGGGCAAAATTGAGGAAAATCTACTTTTATGCCGAGTTCTCAATGCCAATCAAAGGGCTGCTGATGCACTCCGGCGGCAAAGAGGATAGCGTGGATGTGATAAACGGCACCGAGCTGAAGGCACATATAACGTTTGGCACAGCTACCGCGACGCGCCGAGAACTGACCGTGAAAGTGGGCATCTCGGCAGTATCATCGGAGAATGCAAGGCAAAATCTGCAATCTGAGGCACATCAAGGCTCATTTGCGCACTATGTGGCACAAGCCGATGCCGAGTGGGACAGAAGCCTCGGCAAGATAGAAGTGGAGGGCGAGGATTCGCTGAAAACCACATTCTACACCGCACTGTATCACACTATGCTACAGCCCAATGTGGCCAGCGATGTGAATGGAGATTACACAACGGCCGAATACTCCACGGCGCGTGTTGAGGGAGGTTCAGCGCAATACACCACATTCTCGCTGTGGGATACCTATAGAGCTGCGCATCCGCTTTACACCATAATCGACACACGCCGCACG
>CAMGFF010000317.1 GCA_946055125.1 uncultured Prevotellaceae bacterium
ATAGGTTGTTGCATAGTGTTGTGACAAATATTACGCCGCAAAGTTACATTATTTTCACGAAAAAAGGAAGGGGAATTGTGGCTTCACAGCTACGATTCCCCTTGAAAATAGTCACTTAATGTTACAATAATACTATATAATTTGAGTGTTGCTAAGCAGAATTGTATTATTTTATCGCCACGCGCTGTGCCACGCCTGCGGCACGCACGATGTAGATTCCCTCGGCGCAGCCGCTTAGGTCGATTGTGGTGCTGCCGTTGCAGCCACGCTGCGACGCCACGAGTGTGCCGGCAGCGGTGAACACCTGAGCGTCGAAGCCGCGGGCGTCGGTGTCGATGGTCACCACCTTGCCATTGGCGAAGATGCGTGCGGCAGCAGCAGCGACGGCTGCTATGCCGCTTTCATCTTCGGGAGTGCCATTCACATCGTCGATGCACACATAGAGCGGAGTGAGGGCTCCATAGGCGTTGTTCTGCGTGGTTTCGAAAGTGATGTGAACCGACTGCACGGTGTTGCCGAGCGAACGCAGGTCGCACCACTTCCAGGTGTTGAGGGCATAGTGGTCGGCCTCAACCTCCGAGCGGTAGTCGGCGAGATAGAACTCTACCTTGCCTGTTTCAGTCTCATTGATGTCGTAGCCGGTGACAATCATCTTGAAGTAGTCGCCGGTGGCAAAGGGCGTGCTGCCATAGGCATCGCCATTGAGGATGGAATTGAGGGCATAGGCTGCATTGGTGACGTACATTCCGCTCACCTGAGCGCCCTCCTCATCATATACATTGAAGATGCGCGACTCCACGTCCCATGAGTCGTAGTAGTACACGGCATAGTTGCTGCCCGAGTGAGCACCGCCGGCAGCCGAGCGAAACTGGTCGCTGAGCGAGGCATACTCGGTGGAGGTCTCGTTGCTCAGTGCAAAGCCATTCCACCAGCCGCTGTTGTGCCTCATGCCCAAGAACATATAGCGGCCGCTGTAGAAATCGTAAACCTCGCCGGCATATATATCCTCGGGGTCGGTGTCGCCAAACCAATTAGACTCGGCGGGGAGCTCTATTTCTTCGAATGTAGCCACGGCTTCCTGAGCCTGTGCTGCAATGGCACTGAGTGCCAAAATGCTTGAGAGTAGAATTTTCTTCATTTTCTTCGCTTTATTTTTTTTGGTTACTAAATATACCATTGGCCGACCCTTGCAAGCTAAGCTCACAGGAGGTGATATGGTAGCAAAAGCCCACCAACAGCTACAAAGCGTGTGAGTGGAAGCAAAACAAAGCTCTGATTGTGATAAAAGCCCACGGCAATAGCCGAGGCACGGTGAAGTGCGGCGACAGTCAGCCACGCACGAGGCGGCTGCCATACAATCGCAAAGCCCTTAGTCCCGAAGGCACGGCGATTGTTATCACAATGGAGCTATGGCAGGTCTTCTGACTTATTCCTCGGCTGCACCTCCTTCCCGGCACCGCTTTCATGTATCGCAGTAAGCACCAGTGGTTGTGGCACAGTTTCAACGGAAAATACAGCAGCGGGTACTGTTGCCGAATCTCACGACATTCCCTATTTTGAAACCATAACGGTGCAAAGGTAATGCAACTCCGGCTAATATCAAAATATTTCCCTGAAATTTTTTTGTGCGGTGATTTCAGGGAAATGTATATTTATAGTATGTGGGTAGTGATTGTGGCTGTGCGGTTATTGGTATTTTTCGCACCTATTCGCGAATGAAAATCATGCGGCCACCGTCGGCATGTGAGAAAGTGAAGCCCTCGTAGGAGAACGCCCGCAAATCTTCCACCCGTGTGATTCGGTTCTCGAGAATGAAGCGCACCATGGCTCCGCGACACGTCTTGGCCCACACCGCCTGTACCTTGAGGCGACCGGCCGAGCGCACATAGAAAAGAGGCTGCACCACCCTCACCTCGCCGCACACGCGCTGCCACCGGAACAAGTGCTCATACTCCTCGGTGGAGAGATGCAGGAGCGTGCCATCGTCGGCCTTCACGCTGTGAATTAGGGCATCGGTGAGCGAGAGTCCGGCGGCATCGTGCGCCGTGGTGCGCCAGAAGCTGTGCACTGGGCAGTCGCCGGTGGCATCGAGGCGCACGTCACACTCCATGCGGTAGGACACCACGGCATCGAGCGGGCGGAGCAAGCCATAGAGGAAACAAGTGATCCACAAGTGCTGCTGCGCGAAATCGATGGCTCCGGCGCTGAGCGAGAGAGCGCGGAGGTGCTTGTAGGCCTGCCCATTGAAGGCAGCGATAGCCGGGCGCGGAGTGGCCACTGCAAAATCGCGGAAGCGCTGCCAGCACTCGGTGGCAATCTTCGCGCTGCAATGGAGCTGCCGAGCCAGGTCGGTCGCCTCCATTTGAGCCATCTCGGCGGCAAGCAGAGCCGCCACCTCGCCCCAGCGCGGCACCGAGAGCTGCCCCAGCGACACGCCGCGCAGCTCATCGTCGCTGCGCATTATCTTAGCATTAGCCAGAAGAATCTGCATAGTGATAACAATAGTTTAGTAAGGTGGTTATCAACAACATTGTTAATATATGTGCATAACCATAGAAAACAGCTTATAATCAACTATTTAGCACATCACAATATGTTAATAACCCTGTTATTTTCCACAAAGTTACGAAATAAATCAAGAAAAGCAAAAAGAGAATAATCCGCTCACTTATTAATAAATGGGAGAGGTGGTCTTGCCAAGAATACTACAATTTATTGGAGAAAATGCTCACACTTATCCTAAAATTAGGGTTATTGACAGGGTTGTAAATAAG
>CAMGFF010000318.1 GCA_946055125.1 uncultured Prevotellaceae bacterium
GCCGAAAGAAGAATTGCCGAATATGAAAAAAAGCACGGCAAGCCCATGAGCAAAACCATGCAATTGGCGCTAATGCTTAGAGGTCTGGGGGAAGTCTACGACAAAACCCTCCTGCTATGAGACTCCTACTCGACACTTGCATTGTTCTTTACTTAATTCAGGAACGCGACAGACTTAGTCGCGACGTTTCAGCGTTGCTTTCCGACTACGACAACCAATTGTATGTGAGTGCCGAGTCGGTAAAGGAACTTATTGTAGCCTATCGACGCAAGGGACTCGGCCGAAAGATATGGAAGACCGAGGAGGATATTATAGCAATGATAAAGGAGGATCTTTGCATTGAGATTCTCCCCATACGCGAGGAGCATATCCGCACCTATGCCCGGCTTACCATCAATGAGAATCAGGGTCATTTCGACCCAAGCGACCACATCATCATTGCCCATGCGATAACCGAGCGTATGCCCCTCATTTCGAGCGACCACAAATTCGACTTCTACATCCCGCAGGGCCTCGACTACATCTGCAATTCATGAAGCAACCCGCTTGCCGGCACTTTCGTCACTTCCACTGGCAACAAAATACCATAAATAACTAATTCCAATAAATCACTCGGTCTTTACGAAGCCCACCACCCTTATGCTCACCTCATAGAGCAGGTAGAGCGGCACGCTGACGAGCACCAGTGTCAAGAGGTCGGGCGGCGTGATGATTGCCGCCACAAGCATAATGAGCAGGAAAGAGTGCTTGCGGTAGTGCGCGAGCATCGGAGCAGTGACAAGTCCCATCTTCGCGAGGAAGAATGCTATCACCGGCAACTGGAACACCACGCCCATAAGCAGCGTGAGAGTGGTGAAAGTGGTGATGTAGCTGTCGAGCGTGATGGTGCTGTGAATGCGCTCGGCCACGCTGTAGGTGCCAAGGAAGCGGAAAGAGATAGGAAACAGCACATAATAAGTCATCAGCACTCCCACAATGAAGAGCGCATAGATGGCCACCGCCACACGCACCGAGTAGCGGCGCTCATTGTCGTAGAGAGCCGGAGAGATGAAGCGGAAAAGCTCGAAAAGAATGTAGGGCGACGCGCCGAGCAGCCCGAGATAAATCGATGTGGTAATGTGGGTCATGAACTGGCTCGACAGGTCGGTGGCAATGAGATCCACGCTGAATGGCTCGAAGTGGAAGCCCGGCACGAAGCACTGCAGGGCACGCTCCACAAGGCGATAGGTCACAAAGTCGCACTCACTCGGTGCGAGGAGCATCGAGAAAGTAAGGTCCTTGAGGCAGAACACCACCACGGCAATGGATGCTGCGACGGCAAGAATGCGCATTAGCAGCCGTCGCAGCACCTCTAAGTGTCCGCCAAAGGTGAGCATTGAGCCACTATTGCTTTCCTCCATTGTCGGCAGGTTTCTTTTCAGCAGACTTCTCGGCAGGCTTCTTTTCGGTGGATTCCTCGGGAGATGGCTGCTCGGCCTCACCGTCGGGCTTCTTATCGTCGGGATTGGTGATTTCGTTCATTCCCTCCTTGAATTGCTTCACGCCCTGACCCAGTCCGCGCATCATCTCAGGCAGCTTCTTGCCGCCGAAAAAGAGCAGAGCCACGCCACCAATGAGCAGCAGCTCGGTAGTTCCAATAAATAGCAGTGTCATAAGCTATCTTTTTTCAATTAAGCAGTCACGAGCAGAATCTCGCAAGTGCTGAAGTTAATCTCCCAGTTTCCACCTTCGGCACTTTCCCACTGGTATTTCTGAGCCATCGTGTCCCACCAGTTCTGGAATTTTGTGCCGGTTTCTCCCATATCCTTCACCAATCGCTCGTAAAGCTCGGCATTGTCGGATGTGAGGATTTTAGCAAGCTCATTTAGCCCGTTGCGGCGCTCAAAGAGTGCCTGAATCTCATTCTTCTCTTCTTCGGTCACTTGACCAACTACTTTTTTTGTCATATTCTTTCGCTATTTTTCAATATTATCAAATGGGTCTAAATAGTCAATTTCAGAAATTTCGTTGCCTGGGAGAAAATCGCCGAGGGTGCGGATGGAGGCAAGAAGCTCACGCGAGGCATTCCGCTCCAAGTGCGCCACCACACACTGCTCGTGGCTTGGTGTGTTCACTTCGAGTGTAGTCTTGCGGTTGAGCCATGCACAGCGGCGGCAGTGGAAAGCATCGCACTTGCGGCAAATCGGAGCGTGATCGAGTTGGTAGAGCTGTGGATTCTTGATGTCAAGCCCATTTTCCAAATCACCTACGCTGTAACCGTCGGCTTCCAAGTAGAATGCCGGGCACACATAGAATTTGCCATCGGGGGCAAGCGTAAGCGATTCCCATCCGGCATTGCAATTGTTCATCGCCGTTAGCATCATTCTATCGGTGAGGATGTTGAGCTGCGGTGTCTTTCCCTCGGCATAGAGCTGCTTCACGCTCTCGGCAAGCGACGACAGCACAGCCTTGTAGGTGGCAAAATCCTCATCGGTCATCTTCTCCAAGTCGGTGATGATTACATTGATGCGTATGTTGCGGCTGAGAGCTTCGGCAATCTCACCATAGCGGGCAAACAGCTCGGCACGAGTGGTACACAGTGCCACCACGCCACCGGCAGCAATATTGTCCCAAGAACCTACCACCACATCACCGCATCGCCCTGCCGGAACGATGTCTGCATGGTCGATGGTGTCGATGGTGTCGAGATACTCCTGCGGCAAGTCGTAATCGGGATAAACCATCTGAATGGTAAGACT
>CAMGFF010000319.1 GCA_946055125.1 uncultured Prevotellaceae bacterium
CAAACTCCTCCCTGTCGATAATCTTGGGATATCCCACAATGATTCGCGAGGGATAAAGATTGTCGTAGAGAGCCTTGCTCTCTCGAAGGAACTCGGGAGAGAACAGCAAGTTCAGCTTCTTCACCCCCTTGCGGCTGTAGTTCAGGTAGAGCGACCGGGTGTAGCCCACGGGAATCGTGCTCTTTATCACCATTACAGCATCGGGATTCACCTCAAGCACACAGTCAATTACATCTTCGATGTGATGTGTGTCGAAAAAATTCTTTTCAGGGTCATAATTCGTTGGAGCCGCAATAATCACAAAGTCGGCTTGGGCATAAGCAGCACGGCCATCAAGCGTGGCAGTGAGATTAAGTTCCTTCTCGCGCAAATACTTCTCAATGTATTCATCCTGAATAGGCGACTTCCTTTGGTTAATCATATCCACCTTTTCAGGAATAACGTCGACCACAGTCACACTGTTATGCTGTGCCAAAAGCGTGGCAATGCTCAAGCCCACATATCCGGCTCCTGCCACTGCAATTTTCACATCCTTTCTCTCTTCCATATTTATTAGTTCACCTCTTTCCTATTTTTCTCATTTTCTTTTCAGCATCCTGGTGAGGCGGTAGGTGACGGGGCGCAAAGCGCCTCGCAGCAGCGTGCGTAACTCGTGGCGGCGATAGTCGGCATGGGTGCGCCACATCCGCACCGAATACACACAATGCACCTCGGGGTGGAAATTCAGCATCTTGTAGCCATATATTCCACAGGCAAGGTTGAGCCGTGCTATGCCTCGCTCCTTCATTATGCCCAGCAAGTGCACCATGAGCTGCAAATTGTAGCGGCGGTGCTTGTAAAGCAACACCCACTCTATGAGTTCGTTGCGGTGCGCATCGTGCAACAGGAAAAAGCTCGCCACCGGAGTGCCCTCCTCATAGCTGACAAGCACCTTTATAGCCCCGGCCTCATAGAGCCGCTGAAAGAAGCTAAGGAAGTGGCTGCTCATATAGGCCGCATCGCGTATGCCCTCGGCCACCATGTGGTCGGCGAGCTGCACGATGTCGGAGCCCGGATAGCTGTCGGCAGCAGGGTCGTAGAGCTTCGTGGTCTGTTTTACTCCCCCCCTTGCAATATCCTTAATCTTGCGCTGCTTCTGCTTCACCAAAGTGGCGATTGATGCAATGGCATCGGCCTCGCTGTCGAGCAGAGGAATCACCGAATAGGCATTCGATGCCTGAATCTTTGTGCAGCCGCCCATAGCGCTGAAGTAGCCAAGCAGCGGACTATATTGCGGCACCCGGCCAAAACTCACCATCGCAATTGCGGGATTGCCCTGAATATGCTCCACCACTTCGGCATACATCTCGTAGCGCTCATTTTGCGGAGTCACATCCAAGGGGCAGTCGAAATCGCAATGAAAATCAATCCAGTGCAGCTCTCCGTTGCGCAGATAGCAGGGGAAAATGGCATCAGCGGGCCACTCCTCTTTCTTGTGATGGCAGATGATATATAGCTCGTCGCCATCGTTCTTCCACATCTCCCAGCTCAGTCGGCACAGCGAGTGCTGCTGATAGGGCGTGGATGTGGCACACTGTGCCACCATCTCATCCCACCTCTCCCCAAGTGCCGCAAAGGCCTCGGGTGTAGTCACGGTCTTTATCATGCTTTGTAGTATAGTTCTCGGTTCCAGCGATGTATCGCCACAAATAGTGGCGGTAACTTAGAGCTCCAATAAATTCCTGTTTTTGAGTCAGGCTCAACATAAATGTTTATAGCCTCTTTCTTTCTTCGCAGCTCATCATCATTCATTTTAAGGCATACAAATCTCCCGGCTTGTTTCACGAGCTTTAATGCATAATAATACCACGCCCACACACAGTAGTTCCAAAGTTCAGGACTTTTGCTTTCTTTCCGCATTGCATCACAAAGCATAATCCCCAGCTTGTGGGCTGCCTTATGATCGGCAAAATCATCGAGAATCGACGGAACCATTACAATATCCGGCTTCAATGATTTCAGCAATAAAAGCACATCCCTGAATTTATCAGCGTCTTTAATCTCTTCGCCAATCCTTCCGTCTTCAAGAAAAAACCTGTAGATATTTTCCGGTTGCAATCCAATTACCTTTGCAGCTCTGTCGGTGAGTTTCATTCGTTCTGTCACAATTGTTTCTCTATCAGCCACATTGCAACCAAGCGAATTACCTCCCCCAGATAGAATTACAACACTTGGCATTATGCCATTAGCCGTACAGCGCATTATTAAGCCACCACATCCAAAAACCTCATCATCAGGATGTGGTGAAATTACAAGCACTCTCTTATGGAGTATTAATTCTAAGTCTTTCGATGAAGACAAAAAGATTGCTCTTAATTGTGCAATCTTTAGCTTTATCTTGAACTTCAACACTCCAATCTTGTATCTTAGCGACATAATTTATTCTTTTTCATTCTCAAAGCAGCGGGGGGATTACCGACCCTGGTACATTTCCTCGTAATACCTCTCATACTCTCCAGAGGTAATGTTATCCATCCATTCCTGATTGTCCAAGTACCACCGCACGGTCTTCTCGATGCCCTCCTCAAACTGAAGGCTCGGTTCCCAGCCTAACTCTTTCTGTAGCTTGGTGGAGTCAATGGCATAACGGAGATCGTGTCCAGCGCGATCGGTTACGTAGGTGATGAGATCCATGTCCTCGCCTTCCTTGCGGCCAAGCAGACGGTCAACGGTGTTGATAACGACCTTGA
>CAMGFF010000320.1 GCA_946055125.1 uncultured Prevotellaceae bacterium
AAATTTTCAGCTTTTCTCACTAAAACCTGATAATCACCCCCTTGCGCCACAAAAATTTTATGCTCTACAACATATTTTTCCACCCCACTTCGTTATATCACGCGCAAAGAAACGGCTGCTGCGATATTATATATCATTAAAAATTGAGGTCGATTGCTCCTTACGCCTGCGGCCACCGGTGTGCTCGGTGCTACACATTGCCATTAGCTCCTCAAAGAGGCGCTGCCTCTCAGGGTCAAGCGTCGCAGCATTTATCTTCTTGCGGTTATATTTAGCCCAGTTGAGGAGCGAGCGGTTCTCAACCATGCGCTTGTGCGGCAGATGCCCATGCTCGAGCACATACTCACGCAGAGCCTCATAGTTCATTTTCCAAGTCAATTCATTCTTATCCATATATTCAAAAAAAGCATGTAGAGGCGTTAATTAATACATGTGGACGGCTTATTTCACCCGCCATACTCCTCAAGGTAGAGTCGGCAGGCTTCCTCGAGCTCGGCATACCAATCCTCGCCGAAGCGACGCACGAGCGGCTCCTTGAGAAACTGATACACACGCACCCCCTTAGCCCGGCCCAGCACCTCGGCGGCCTTGCAAATTTTCCATCGGTGGTAGTTCACAGCCACATAGTGCGAGAGCTGCTGAAGGCGCAGTGGGTAGAGGTGGCACGAAATCGGCTTGTAGAAATCGGTGCGGCCCGCGCGATATGCTTTCTCAATGGCACACTGGCACATTCCGCCCTCGCCATAGCAGGTGAACACACAGTTACGGCCATCCACAATCTGCGTCACCAGGTCGCCCTCCTCATCCACATATCCCACACCGCGCTCGGCAATCACCTCGCGAGCCTGAGGCATAAGGTCGTGCCACACTATGGGCAGAATTTCCTTCAGCTTATCATATTCCTGCTCGGTGATAGGAGCGCCGGCATCGCCCTCAATGCAACATTCGCCCAGACACTTGTCGAGGTCGCAGATGAAAAAACGCTCCACGATGTCGAGGCTCACGAGAGTATCCTTTATTTGTAGCATTTCAATCTCTTCGGTCATTAATTGGTGTTATTTTCGGCAAAATTAGCACAAATTTTTGCAAATCGAAAGCAGAGCGCGAAAAATATATTTAAGGCACACTGCCGACAAGAAACTAAAAGTCCCTCGCATCACTGCGAAGGACTTCGTGCATAAACGATATTTTACAGTCAATTAAATGTCGAGTTTTAATTGATGTGTGTATTGAGGAAAGGGAGCTGGGAATAGTATGTGTGACGCTTATCAACCACTCCATCTGCCTCTACACGCTGCAAATTTACCGCGTTAATGTTACACGCTTATAACAATGGAGTAACATTTCACCCAAATATGGTGAAGGTTAATAGTCAGCATTGTTGGGGTCGAAGTTTGTCCAGCCGTCCATCCAGTTGTCGCCGACGGCGAAAGCGCCAATGTAGTTCACGGGCTTCACGCCATTGAGGAGGGCATCGGTAAACGAGGCTGCGCCGATGAGCTTGCTGCCGGCCTGAGGCATATAGGCTGCGCCTGCTCCGGCTGCGTCGGTGAGCAGAAGCTCGGCAGCGTCGGCAAGGTTCTTATTGCCCTCCTGAGCCACGAAGAATGTGTGAGAGAAGGAGAACTTCGTAGCGTCGATTACAGCCTTGGCGGTGGCATCATAGAGCACATCTTCGTAGATTTTGTTGGCATCGGAGCCAATCACGTCCATTCCCGCAAACCACACGTTGCTAATCTTGAGCTTGCCGGCACGTGCAGCGTCGGGGGTGTCGCCCTTCTCACCGTCGATGATAAGACCAATGGGGAAGCCCACAGCGAGCGAGTTGAAGCAGCTCAGGCGGCTCGAGCGGCGCACCTGCATTGCCGACTGGAACTTACCCAGGGCAGAGCCGTTGTTGGGGTTATAGCTGCCGGCGTTGATGTAGTCCTTGGAGTTTACGCAGCCATCGCGACCATTCGGGCCTACGAAAGTGATGTTGCTGAAGACGCAAGTGGTGTGGGGATCCACGTCGGCACCATCGGCGCAGTTGTCGCTCTCAAAGCCATTGGATTGCGAGGTGTCGGCAATGCGGGGATCACGCATGGCGAGGCCAAACTGCACCTTGCCGCTGAAGCCATTGTCGGTGTCGAAGTCATCGTCCCAGCCCTTGTAGGCCACGAGGTGCGAGCAGCTCACTGTGCCGCCAAACCACTCAAAGGAGTCGTCGTTGGAGAAAGAGACCTGAATGTGGTCGAGCTGAGTGCCCGAGCCCACCGAGCCAAGGGTGAGGCCGTTGATCTCCTTGTTCTCCTGGAAAGGATAGCCGGCAAACTCAATGCGCACATAGCTGAGCACGCCCGAGTTGTCGGCATCGTCGCTGCCGCCGTGGTGCGAGCGCGGGCCACCCTCAATCTGCATATCATCGCGCTGGTTGTTGTGAGCCTTACCACAGATAATCACGCCTCCCCAGTCGCCGGGCTTGCGGTTTCCCTTGGCCTCGGCCGAGGTGAACACGATAGGCTCCTGAGCGGTGCCCTGAGCGATGAGCTTGCCGCCACGCTCCACGATGAGCGATGCCATCGACTGCTTCTCGCCACGAATCACAGTGCCCGGCTCAAGAGTGAGCTCAGCACCCTCGGCCACATACACCCAGCCCTTGAGCAGATAGGTTCCCTTCTTGAGCGTCTGCTTGCCGGTGAACACAAACTCCTTGTCGCCATTACCAATCACGGTGCCGGCGGCGTT
>CAMGFF010000321.1 GCA_946055125.1 uncultured Prevotellaceae bacterium
AGCGTCGTCATTACTAATCCTAATATAACCTTTTTTATCATGCGAAATTATGTGTTATTGAAAATCAATAGTCGTGCTTTCGCCCTTCTTCAAGGCATATTTCTTCGAAATGCCCTTCACGGCAAAGGTGCAATCGGCTGTGGCGGTGATGCCGGCTGTGAGCATCTTGCCGTGGGCCCACTTCATGTCGATCACCAATCCGCCCTCGGCGCACAGGCCTTTCACCTCACCTGTCGCCCACTGTTTGGGCAGTGCGGGAAGAAACTCTATGAAGCCGTCGTAGCTCTGCAGGAGCATCTCGCATATCCCGGCCACGCTGCCCTCGGTGGCATCGAAGCTGAAGATGTCTTCCTCGGCCATTGCCACTCCTGCCGGCGACACCGTCATGAGGTTCTCGCGTGTGAACTTGTTGAATAGGTTCTGAAGCCAGCCGTAGGCCACCTGTGCGTCCTTGATGCGGGCATAGAAGCAAAGCATGTTGGCAGTGCTCCACTCGGTGTCTTCCCAGCCGCTGCTTGCGGTCTGTATTTCAAGCCCCTTGCGTGCGGCTGCTATTAGGTCGGGATTGGCTGTATATGAAATCTGGTTGAGAGGGAAAAGCGCATGCAGGTGCGATGAGTGTCGGTGCGAGGGGTCGCTGCGGCGTACGTCGCCGAGCCATTCCTGTATCTGTCCGTCGCTGCCTACCTGGAGCGGTGGCAGCAGCTTGATGTCTTTCTCCAGGCGCGCACGCATCTTCTTGTCGGTCTTGAGTATCTTGGCCGACTCGATGCAGGCGTGATATATGTCGTAAACCATGTCGCGGTCGATTGTAGGCATCATGTCGAGACACAAGTGGTTGCCCTTCTTCGACACATAGCCATTCTCGGGCGAGATGCTCGGTCCGGTCACAAGGTAGCCATTGCGCGGGTCTTTCTCCATATAGTCCATGAAGAACTCGGCAGCGCCCTTGATGATTGGATAGCCCGTGGTGCGCAGCCACTCCACATCGCGTGTGTAGAGGTAGTGCATCCACACGTGGGTGGCAAGCCATGCTCCGCCGGTAACGTTCATTCCCCAGCTCACGCCCCAGCCCGGATAGCTGTAGCCCCAAGCGTTGCACACCGTGTGTGCCACCCAGCCGCCGCAGCCATACATCTGCCGTGCCGGCTTCTGTCCTTTCTCGGCAAGCAGTGCAAGATAGCCAAAGAGCGGAGTATTGCACTCGGCAAGATTGGTGCGGTTGGCTGCCCAATAGTTCTGTTGGGTGTTGATGTCGAGGTGATAGTCGCAGGTCCATGGCATATTGCAGGCGCGGTTGTCGTTCCACAGGCCCTGGAGATTAGCACACAGGGGCAGCCCATGGTCGCGCGACGATGAGATGAGCATGTAGCGGCCATACTGGAAAAACAGTGCGTCGAATGCCGGGTCGTAGGCTCCCTCCTGAGCCAGTCTCAGCCGTGTGTCGGTAGGAAGATTGGCTTTGTCGTCGCCGCCACCGTCGCCGAGCGTGATGCTCATGCGGTCGAATAGACGCTTGTAGTCGGCAATATGACGCTGCTTGAGTGCCTCAAATCCGGCTGCTGCCGCACGCGCCACGGTGCTGTGGCATGTGTTGCGGTAGTCGCGGTCGTTGTAGTCGGTGCGTATGTCGAGAATTATCGTCAGCGCATCGGCGTCGGTGACTTTTAGCGACTTTCCCTGCGCCTTCACCGTGCCGCCCTCTGCAATCATCTGCACCTCGGCACCGAAGTTCACACCTCCTGCTCCGTGCATGGGAAAGCTCACCTTACCGCCAAGCGTGAGGGCGTTGCCCGCCGTGCTTGTCTCGGCCTCGCGCAGCAAGTCCATTCCCAGGCTCGCCGTCACGGCACCCGGCTTGTCGGCTGTGATGCGCATGGCAAGCACATTGTCGGGATAGTCGGCAATAAGCTCCCGCAGGTAGTTCACATTGCCGCAAGTGAAGCTCACTGTTGCCACCGAGTTGTCCATGTCGAGCTGGCGGCGGTAGTTGGTGATGCGTCCTTCGAGATAAGTGAAGTCAATCACCATGTCGCCAAGCGGAAGATGTGTGCCAAAGGAGCGGTTGCTTCCATTAAGGTATTTATTGCCAAGCTCCTCGCCCTTCTCCGGGTCGTCGGCAAAAAAGCATCGACGCATCTCGGTAAGGCGCTCGGGGGTACAACCGGTGCAGTTCACGGTATCGGGCTGCCCCGACCACATCGAAATCTCATTCAGCGCTATGCGCTCTCGCTTGATGCCGCCATACACCATGGCCGAAAGTCGTCCGTTGCCCATGGGTACGGCCTCCATCCAGTCGTCGGCCGGCTGCTGATACCACAGCACATTTCCCGATGTGGCTGTTATTGCTATCAACAAAAAAAAGGCACTTGCAATCATTGGTCGCAATTGAAGTAATCGCTGTTTCATTGTCTTTTTGATTTTTTTAGTAGTAATGGTGGTAATTTGTTGGTAATGTCCTCAACTCGTTTCCGCTGGCAAAGTTAGAGGTTACTTCTTCGCAAAAAAATGGAGAAAACGCCTAATAAAATGGACTATCCTATTATTATGCCTGCCGGTTATTTTCCTCAACATATAGCCCGGCATAAACCTCTCTGCCTCAAAAAACTTGCTCTGATTTTGCCGGAAGCAAATTTATGCAATCATTTATGACTCTATTCACCACTTTTTTGCCATAATTCAACAAAATTTCGCCACCTTCG
>CAMGFF010000322.1 GCA_946055125.1 uncultured Prevotellaceae bacterium
TAAATCCCTCGGAGTTTGTGCGCGTTACTGAGCTATTTGAGACAAAGACCTATAGCAACCCGGCAACAATGCAGGTGAGCGTGCCCAACAAGGACGTGCGCATATATCGCTTTGAGCGTGCCGGCTATGGCAAGACTGAATCGGCTTTGACTGACCCTTCGGGGTCGGTTAAAGCCGATTACCACAGTGGAGAGATGCACATAGCGGCGACCGAGGCTCTGAGCAGCGTGGCAGTGTGGGGCATCGACGGCACATTGCTTGCAAGCAGCAAGGCACCGCAAGGAGCAGAGCAAATGAGCCTTGCGGTAGATGGAGGCAACGGAGTGGTGATAGCCACGGTGAGGCTGCAATCGGGAGCCACGGCGGTGCGCAAGGTGCTGATGCGCTGACCGTGAGCGCAGCCACCCACGACCTGAAAACGATACCCAATAATTATTAAACAAACCTTCACCCCCTTTACCATGCAACAACTTTCACCCCCATTGAGCCGCATCACGGCTGTAATAGCAACAATAGTGGCTTTGAGCGTGACACTAAGCACGCATGCAGGCGAAACATACTCATTTAAGCACATCGACAGTGGAGCCGGACTATCATCGAGCAATGTGAAGAGCATTGTGGAGGATAGTTTTGGCTTTATGTGGTTTGGCACGAAGAATGGGCTTAACCGCTACGATGGAGTGCGTATGCGCCTGCTCGACTGCTATGATGAGAGTCTTGGGCAGGGCAACAACAACATTGGGGCACTCTATGAAGACGAGAGCAAGCAGCTGTGGGTGGGCACCGACCGTGGGGTGTATGTTTACGACCCGGTGAGTGACCGCTTCACCAAGGCAGTTGCAGCCGATTCCAAGACGGGTGTCGCTGCCAACAACTGGGTGCAGAGCATCGTGGGCGACGGCAACGGCAACGTGTGGGTGCTCATCCCCGACCAGGGAGTGTTTCACTATCGAGGGCTGAAACGAGTGGATTATTACAATATCACCAAGGAGGGCGACTTCAAGAGGACATTTCCGTCGAACATATATGTGAGCAGCAAGAAGAACGTGTGGGTGTGCACCACGGGGTCGGGCCTGTATCGCTACAATGCCGAGCGGCAGCAATTTGACAACATCGTGCAAGCCGGAGGCATATCGCTGCTCGACAAGTCGTTCATAGGGATAACAGAGGATATTACCGGCACACTGATACTTGCCACCAACGACGGACACATCTACCGCTACAACACCCGCTCCGACCAGTGCAGCGAGGTTAGCTTCACGAAAGCCGGAGAAGTGTATCTGCGCAGCCTGGAGTGCTTCGACGGGGAAAGATGGGTGGGGACACAGCATGGACTCTACATAATCGACACCATAGGAGGCACCGAGAGGCTGCTGACGAGCGACCCGGCGAACAAGTTCAGCCTCGCCGATGATATAATCTACTACATATACCGCTCGAAGCAGGGCGATGCGTGGCTCGGCACCATGTTTGGAGGGGTGGAATACATGGCGCGCAACAAGTTCACCTTTGAGAACATCGGCTTGAGCTCGGGGCTAAGCAGCCGCCGTGTGCGCGGCCTGGCGCAAGATGCAGAGGGGAGTGTGTGGATAGGCACCGAGGAACAGGGGCTTAATCGTCTCAACCGAGCCACGGGCAGGATAACCAATGCGTCGAGGGCTCTTTTGCCGAACAACAACACTATATTGATGGTGGCTCCTTGCGATGGCGCGGTAGTGGTGTCGCTCAATCACTTAGGGCTTGTGAAGATGAATGCCGATGGGAGCTACAAGCCAATATTCATCACCGCCGATCACTCGAATGCCGTGTATTCCTACTGCAAAGACAGCCGAGGCACAGAGTGGGTGGGACTTGGCTATGCTCTCTACCGTCGCAAGGCGGGAGTGCAGGCATTTGAGCATGTGGAGGCAACAGGATATGACTGGATATTCACCATAGCCGAGGCAGCCGACGGCTCGATATGGCTCGGCACCATGGGCAACGGAGTGTGGCGGCACACGCCCGCCGACGGAAAGTTCAAGCAATACACCTGCGACTCGGCCACACCCAGCGGTCTGCGCTCCAACTCGATAAGCTCGGTGTTCTGCGACAGCCATGGCACCGTGTGGCTATCGACCGACCGAGGCGGCATAAGCCGCTACAACAGCGATAGTGACAACTTCACATCTTTTGGCAAAGAGGAAGGGCTGCCCGATGATGTAGCCTATGCCATGCTTGAGGACAAGAACGGCAACCTGTGGTTTGGCACCAACAATGGGCTGGTGAAATTCAATTCCACGACAAATGCGGTGACGGTGTTCGCCGAGAAAGATGGGCTTCCTACCAACCAGTTTAACTATGGAACGGCACTGCGCTCGGCCGACGGGCTGTTCTACTTTGGCAGCATCGACGGGGTGGTGGCGTTCATGCCCGAGACAGAGGAGATGCAGGCACTGCCGCAGGCAATCTACTTCACGCGCATGGACGTGCATAATGAGGAGATGCGTCCGGGTGCTGAGGGGTCGCCGCTTGAGCGCAACATCATATTTCCCGACCATATCACCCTGCCTTACAACCGAGCCACCTTTGCGCTTAATGTGGCGTCGCCCAACTTTGGCACGGTGGGTGGCGTGAGCTACAGCTACAAGATAGAGCCGGAGGGCGACAAGTGGGTGGCGCTGACCGATAACCGCATCTCATTCACCAATCTGTCGAG
>CAMGFF010000323.1 GCA_946055125.1 uncultured Prevotellaceae bacterium
GCCAAAAAAGTTATGTTCAATCGTAAGCCTCCGAAATCGGCGGGCGTGTCGCCCTGTCCGTGTTCGGAGGCTTGCCTCATAGGCTCATTTCGGATGCTTGATAAAATAACACACACAGGGGGAGAAGTGGGGGCTTCTCGGCCTGTGTGTGGGTGGTGATTCAAATCGTAGGGGGGTGGGGAAGACCGGCCGGTGTGCTTAGTGCTGCCGACTGAGCATCTCGTGCATGTGGGCTGCGGCACGGCGGCCGTCGCCCATGGCGAGGATTACGGTGGCACCTCCGCGCACTATGTCGCCGCCGGCATAGAGGTCGGCTATCGACGACTGCATTGTGGCCTCATCGACCACAATGGTGTTGCGGCGGCTCACTTCGAGTCCGGCCACCGACTTAGGAACGAGCGGATTGGGCGACACTCCCACGCTCACTATCACGAGGTCGACATCCACGTCCACTATCTTGCCCTCCACCGGCACCGGTGAGCGGCGGCCTGAGGCGTCGGGCTCACCCAGCTCCATCACTTGCAGGCGCATAGTCTTCACGCGGCCTTTCTCGTCGCCAATGTATTCCACGGGGTTGTGCAGGGTGAGGAACTCCACGCCCTCTTCCTTTGCGTGCTTCACCTCCTCGAGGCGTGCGGGCATTTCTTCCTCCGAGCGTCGATACACGAGCATAGCCCTCTCGGCACCCATGCGGCGTGCTGTGCGCACCGAGTCCATGGCGGTGTTGCCGCCGCCAATGATTGCCACATTCTTTCCGCTCAGCACCGGGGTGTCCCAGTCGGGCCGGCCTGCGCCCATCAGGTTCACGCGGGTGAGATATTCGTTGCTCGACATTATTCCGTTGAGGTTCTCGCCAGGGATATTCATGAAGCGCGGCAGTCCGGCTCCCGATGCCACGAATATTCCCACGAAGTCCATTGCGTGAAGGTCGTCGTAGGTTAATGTCTTGCCAATGATGCAGTCTTTCTCAAATTTCACTCCCATGGCACGCAGCCCGTCGATTTCGGCATCAACGATGCTGTTGGGCAGACGGAACTCGGGGATACCATATTTCAGCACACCGCCAATTTCGTGCAGAGCCTCAAACACTGTCACCTCGTAGCCCTGCTTCGCCATGTCGCCGGCAAACGACAGTCCGGCGGGGCCGCTGCCCACCACGGCAATTTTCTTGCCATTGGCTGGGGCCAGCTTGGGCGCAGTGGCGGTGCCGTCATTGCGCTCATAGTCGGCAGCAAAGCGCTCCAGGTAGCCTATTGCCACCGGCTCATGTCCCATCTTGTGGTGAATGCACTTGCTCTCACACTGCTTCTCCTGTGGGCACACGCGGCCGCACACCGAGGGCAGCGCACTGGTCTGCTTCAGCGTCACAGCAGCCTGGTGAAAGTCGCCACGCTCAATGTTTTTAATGAAAGTGGGAATATTGATACCCACGGGACAGCCCGTCACGCACTGCGGATTGGGGCAGTCGAGGCATCGCTGAGCCTCCACAAGCGCCATTTCCTCAGTTATGCCCTGGTTCACCTCCTCATTGCAAGTGATGCGGTAGTCGGGCTTTAGCTCCGGCATTTTCACTCGTGCAATGGCTGCACGCTCCTTTGCCGTGAGGCGTTTTCTAAGTTGTTCGCGCCACGGCTCATTGCGGAGCGCGGCAGCATTATTGTCATTTGCCATAGTGTAATCTTCAATAAATAATTATTTCTTTCTTGGCTTTGAGCCTTGAGCTGGTTACCGGCTTTTTCCCTGTCAAGCAGTAGCTCACATCCAAAAAAGCTCACGGCTCACAGCCCTTTAGTTGAACGACTTGAGGCGCATTAGCAGTTGGTCGAAATCCACCTCGTGGGCGTCGAATTCGGGGCCGTCGATGCACACGAAGCGCGTCACTCCGCCCACTGTCACGCGGCAGGCGCCACACATGCCGGTGCCGTCGACCATAATGGCGTTGAGCGAGCACTCGGTGGGAATGTCGTATTTCTTCGTGAGCAGAGCCACAAATTTCATCATTATGGCGGGGCCAATGGTAATCACCTTATCCACTTTCTCGCGCTTTATCACCTCTTCCACGCCCACGGTCACCACGCCTTTTTGGCCGTAGCTTCCGTCGTCGGTCATGATAATCACCTCATCGCTGTATTTGCGCACCTCATCTTCAAGGATAATAAGGTCCTTGGTGCGTGCCGCCAGCACGCTCACCACGCGGTTGCCGGCCTTCTTCATGGCGGTGAGAATGGGGAGGAGGGGAGCCACGCCCACGCCGCCGCCACAGCACACCACGGTGCCATAGTTCTCGATGTGGGTGGCCTGGCCGAGCGGTCCCACCACGTCGGCAAGGAAGTCGCCCGGCTCGAGGGCGCAAATCTTCTGTGTCGATACGCCCACAGCCTGCACCACAAGCGTTATAGTGCCCTTCTCCACGTCGGCAGCGGCAATGGTGAGGGGAATGCGCTCGCCATGCTCGCAGGCACGCACAATCACAAAGTGACCGGCGCGGCGCGACTTGGCAATGAGCGGAGCCTCAACCACAAGCTTCACCACTTTCTCCGAGAAGTGTTCTTTACTGATAATCTTGTTCATTTTGTAGTAGTATTTTTTTATTATTTTGCGTTTCTGTGTTGAAAATTGACAGCAAATTTAGCTCATCAATTGCATAAATGCAAATGATATACACAAATTTACTACTTTTCGCACGATTT
>CAMGFF010000324.1 GCA_946055125.1 uncultured Prevotellaceae bacterium
TGAATTTCAACTAGTTACGCCACCTAGGCGGAGAGAGAGGGATTCGAACCCCCGGAGGTGTGACCCTCAACGGTTTTCAAGACCGCCGCAATCGACCACTCTGCCATCTCTCCAAAGTTTTTGGCAAGGCAAATGCTTGCCGCTTTGTTTTTGACGAGTGCAAAGGTAGGGATTTTTTTTGGAACTGCCAAATTTTTTTGTGGGATTTTGGTGGTGTGGTTGTGAATAAGAGTGAAAATTTGTTTTTATGAGGTTTTGTGGGTGGATAAGTGGGGGATTTTGCTTAATTTTGCAGTGGGAATGGAGTGGGATGGGAGCGCTTTTGGCTGCGCATCTTGTGTGGGGGGCTTCTATGGGCTGGCGCACGGGCTGATGGTTGCTATAGGGTGGTTTTTGGGGTTGAATTTTGAATTTATTAATTTTGAGATAACTGAATATGTCGAGAAGTGACAATGAATTGGAGGGCGTGAGCTTGCTGGGCAATCAGGGGGTTAAGTATCCCACTGATTATGCTCCTGAGCTTCTTGAGACGTTCCAGAACAAGCATAGCGAGAATGAGTATCTTGTTACGTTTAACTGCCCGGAGTTTACTACTCTTTGTCCGAAGACGGGCCAGCCCGACTTTGGGAAGATTGTGATTAATTATATACCTCGCGAGCGCATGGTGGAGAGCAAGAGCTTGAAGCTGTATCTTTTCAGCTTCCGCAATCATGGTGATTTCCATGAGGATTGTGTGAATATCATCATGAAGGACTTGGTTAGGCTTATGGATCCGCGCTATCTTGAGGTGGTGGGGATTTTTATGCCGCGAGGAGGTATTTCGATTTATCCGTTTGCCAACTATGGCGATGCGGAGCATCAGGACTTGGTGAAGCGGCGCATGCTTGCTGCTTTCCGCAATGAGTGAGGGGAGGGTAGCGGCTATGAAGGATTCGGTGATAGTGCTGTCGGGCGGCATGGACTCGGTTACGCTGCTTTATGACAGGCGGGAGGAGATTGCCCTGGCTGTGACGTTTGATTATGGGTCGAATCACAACCGGCGAGAGGCGGATATGGCGAGGCTTCACTGTGAGCGACTTGGGATTGAGCATATATTGATTCCGCTGGATTTTATTCACAGGTATTTTAAGAGTTCGCTGCTCGAGGGTGCTGATGCGGTGCCTGAGGGGCACTATGAGGCTGAGAATATGAAATCGACGGTGGTGCCGTTTCGCAATGGGATTATGCTTGCTATTGCGTGTGGCATAGCAGAAAGCCGCGGGCTGAGGCATGTGATGATAGCCAACCACTCGGGTGACCATGCGATTTATCCTGATTGCCGTGCGGGCTTTGTGGAGGCTATGAGCGCGGCTATGAGCGCGGGCACCTATGATGGTGTGACTGTGGAGGCTCCTTACACGAATATCTCGAAAACTGATATTGCCCGGCGTGGGGCTGAACTTGGGATTGACTATGCTGAGACTTACTCGTGC
The DNA here is from genome assembly GCA_946055125.1 of uncultured Prevotellaceae bacterium. Taxonomy (GTDB): domain Bacteria; phylum Bacteroidota; class Bacteroidia; order Bacteroidales; family Muribaculaceae; genus CALZFJ01. The sequence continues at coordinate 1,473 of CAMGFF010000324.1, forward strand.
TACAAGGGTGGCGCGAAGCATTGTGGCAAGTGTGGCACTTGTGTGGAGCGCAAGGAGGCTTTGCGCGATGCGGGGATTGTGGACCACACGAGTTATATTAGTTAGGAGTTAGGAGTTTTTTAGTTGGGAGTTGGGAAGGTTGTTTTTTTGATAATAGTTGTTTTGTATGTATTATATTAGGAAAAGGATGGAGGTTTCGGCATCGCATAGCCTGAGGTTGAGCTATGAGAGCAAATGCACTAACTTGCATGGGCACAACTGGATTATCACGGTGTATTGCAAGAGTGCGGAGCTGAATGCTGATGGAATGGTATGCGACTTCTCACATATTAAGGAGCTGCTGAAGGAACGGCTCGACCACCGCAACTTGAATGAGGTGCTGCCGTTTAATCCTACGGCGGAGAACATAGCGCGTTGGATTGTGGATTCGATAGAGGAATGTTATCGCGCTGATGTTCAGGAGTCGGAGAATAATGTGGCAACTTATATCGATGAATAATGAGGCGTATTAATGAGATTTTTTATTCTTTGCAGGGCGAGGGAGCAAACACGGGCATTCCGGCTGTGTTTGTGCGCTTTTCGGGCTGCAACTTGCGGTGTGCTTTCTGCGACACTCAGCATGAGAGTGGCACGATGATGAGCGATGAGGAGATTGTGGCTGAGGTGTGCCGCTACCCGCAGGCGCGTATTGTGGTGCTCACGGGTGGCGAGCCGTCGCTGCACATTGATGCGGCGCTTGTGGCAAAGCTGAAGCGGGCCACCGGGAAGATTATCACCATTGAGACTAATGGTACCCGGCTGCTGCCGGAGGGTATTGACTGGGTTACGCTGTCGCCCAAAATGGGTTTTGAGGGCGGTGACTTGCAGCCGGTGGTGCTTGATGAGTGTGATGAGCTGAAGGTGGTGTATAGGGGGCAGCGGCTTGATGGATATTTCGGGATTAGGGCCAAGGAATACTTTCTTCAGCCTTGCTATTGCGATGATGAGGAGGAGCGAATTGCCAACATGCGGGCTACGATTGAGGCTGTGATGAGCGACTCGCGGTGGCGGCTGTCGCTGCAGACACACCGCATTGTGGGGATAACTTAGTTTTAGTTAGGAGTTAGGAGTTTTTAGTTGGGAGTTTTTTAGTTGGGAGTTGGGGAGGTTGTTTTTTTGATAATAGTTGTTTTGTATGTATTATATTAGGAAAAGGATGG
>CAMGFF010000325.1 GCA_946055125.1 uncultured Prevotellaceae bacterium
GGTGGGAGCGTGTGTCAGTGCAGGAATGATGACAGGGATAGGGTGAGATTGAGCATGAAAGATGTGCCGCCGGTGTGGGGCTGGGCGAATGCGAGACCCACGCCCAGGGTGCTGCTCTTGAGGCCGGCCGCGAGCGAGAAGCCCGAGATGAAGTTGCGGGAGTAGGTGCTCATGTCGGTGCGGGTGCGGTAGTCGTAGCCCAGGCCTATGTAGAACTTATCGGAGGGCAGGAGCTCTACGCCAAAGGTGAGGTGGCGGAAAAGGTTGCCCATGAAAGAGCTTTTCTCGATGAGGGTCGTGGTTGAGGAGTTCTTGTCCTCGCGGTCCATGTAGGGGAGCTTCCAGCGGCGCAAGTTGGTGGCAGTGACTGAGATGCGCAGTGGAACCGAGGCGAGGCCCTTTGAGAAACCCATCTGCAGGTCCCAGGGGAGGCTGTTGTAGGTGTCGTTGAATTTCTTCACCTGTCCGCCCAGGTTCTTTGCCACGATTGAGAAGGAGAAGTCGCTCTCATCGTTGAAGTAGTTCACGCCCAGGTCGGTGCAAATGGCGAAGGCTGAGTAGGCCTCATAGCTTGAGGAGATGAATTTCAGTGCAATACCGCCTCGCCAGCGGCTGTTGATGTCGTGAGAAAACACGCCTGACACCGCGATGTCGCTGGGAGAGAAAGAGCCGGTGATAGTTCCGTCGGGCTCGGCGGCGGTCATTTTCCCATAGCCGAAGTGCTGCACTCGCACGGCCCAGGCGCTGTGGTCGCCAATTCCGTTGCCAAAAGCGGCGTTCATGAAGTTGCTGTTGCCAAGATAGCGCATATAGCCCAGTCCAATCTGCTTCTCAAACTCCGGGCCGAGCAGGGCGGGGTTTTGCTCCACGAGGTTTATGTCGTCGTCGATGATAGAGAGGTTGTGCCCACCCAGTCCATAGACTCGCGACGAGGGCGTGACGTTGAGGAACTCATAGGCCGTGGAGCCATTGCCGGCGGCGGCAGGCGGGCAGCAGGCCATGAGCAGCGCATATATCAGTGTTTTCAGCGTGGTCTTCATCCTTGATGCAAAGGGTTATAATTCTCTATCGAGGCACAAGTACCTATTTGATAAAACGCAGAAAGTCGCGATATAGTATATCGCGGTGCGCGAAAAATCATCGATGGTGGCCGAAGTGGCTGTAGAAGCGGCGCATGAACAGCAGGCCGGCGGTGAGGAGCGACACGGTGAAAGAAACATACACGCCCACAATGCCCATGCCGCAGGGGAAAGCGAGCACATAGCACACCGGCAAGCCCACAATCACATAGGCTGTGAGAGCTATGAGCATGGCTGGGCGCACGTCGGCCAGGCCGCGCAGGGCGTTGCTGAACGCCACCTGCGTGGCGTCGCCCAGCTGGTACATTATCATTGGCACAATGAGCGAGGCCGCCACGGCAATCACCCGGGCATCGGTGGTGAAGAGCCTGATGATGGGCGTGCCGAAGAAATAGAACACGGTGCACGCCACTGCCACCGCGATGAGGATAATGTGGTAGCCGGCGGCGGCACACTCACGCACCCGGCGCATGTCGCCCACGCCGTGGAAGTGAGATATTTTAATGGTGATGCTTGCCCCAATTCCATAATATACCATGAAGCCGAGCATGCCGAAGATAACCATAATCTGGTAGGCGGCGAGCGGAACCTTGCCCAGCCAGCCAATCATCACCGAGGCGGCTGTGAAGGAGCCGGTTTCGAGAGCCATCTGCACCGCAATGGGAATTGAGGTGGCGAAGATAGAGCGCATGTCCTTGAGGCTCACGCGCGAGGCGAAGAACGCCCTCACCCAGGGCCGGTAGCTCTTGCTGCCAAGAATCACGGCCACGAATCCCACGGCCATAGCCACGCGGGCGATGAGGGTGCTCACCCCTGCGCCCTGAAGCCCCATCTCGGGCAAGCCGCAATGGCCATATATGAGCAGGAAATTGAGCACTATGTTGATGAGGTTGCCGAGGATTAGAATCCACATTCCCAGGCGCGTGCGGCCCACGCCATCGGTGAATTGCTTCAGCGCACCGGCAAGCACCAGCGGCACATTGGATAGCAGAATCACCACATAATAGGGCCTGATGAGCGGCAGCAGCTCCATGGGCTGCCCCATGTCGTCGAGCAGCTCATAGAAAGCCACCATAGCCAGCAGGGCGGCGGCACCAAAGAGCAGATTTAGCACGAGGGCATTGCGCATGGTGCAGCCTATGCTCTGCGTCTCGCCACGGGCATAGAGAGCGCCGATGATGGGCGTGATGCCATAGGAGAATCCCATGCACGCCACCATCACAAGGGTGAACACATTATTCACAAACGAGGCCGAGGCAAGAGCCTCGGTGGAGTAGTGGCCCACCATCACAGTGTCGGCGAAGCCCGTGACGATAACGCCGAGCTGCCCGAGCATGATAGGCAGGCCCAGGCGCAGAATCGACGCATAGTGGCGGCGGTAGCAGAGATTTGGGTAGAGGTTGGTCATAGTCGCTGGTTTGTGGGTGCAAAGATAGTGCAAATCGAGCGCAAAAGCAACGAGCTTGCTCGATTGGTTTTGCCGAGATGCCGCCTGTCTTATCCAAAGATAGTGCAAATCGAGCGCAAAAGCAACGAGCTTGCTCGATTGGTTTTGCC
>CAMGFF010000326.1 GCA_946055125.1 uncultured Prevotellaceae bacterium
GCTGCACAGCGAGTCGATGGTGGGAGTGTGAGCAGCCTCGAGAGGGGTCATTCCTCCCAGCTCGGCGATAGGCTCATCGGCCATTCCATCGGTGAGTATGATAATATATTTCATTTTCAAGAAAAAAAGTTATGAGTTGCTTATCGAATATTTGCAATGCTGATAATGTCGGCAAAGACACCTGCGGCAGTTACCACGGCACCGGCTCCATAGCCCTTTATTTCCATGGGATATTCCTTGTAGCGGTCGGTGGTGATGAGAATCACATTGTTGCTGCCCTCAAGGGAGTAGAAAGGATGGTTCCGGGGCACGGCCTGCAGCCCCACTGCCACCTTGCCATTCTCGAGCGATGCGACGAAGCGGAAGTGCAGGTCGTCGCGCTCGGCACGCTGGCGTTTCAGCTCAAAGTCGGCATCTATTTGCCTCACATTGTTGATAAACTCGCTTGCCTCACCCTCGAAGCACTTATCGGGGATAAACAGATTCCGCTCCACGTCGGCCTGCTCCACGGCATAGCCGGCCTCGCGGGCCAGGATTACGAGCTTCCGAATCACGTCCTTGCCGCTGAGGTCGATGCGAGGGTCGGGTTCGCTGTAGCCCTCCTCGCGTGCCATCTCGATGGCGCGGCTAATGGGGATACTGCGGCTCACCACATTGAAGATGAAATTGAGCGTTCCCGAGAGCACTGCCTCGATTTTGAGGATTTTGTCGCCCGAGTTGATGAGGTTGTTGATAGTGCCGATGATAGGCAGGCCGGCACCCACATTAGTCTCGAAGAGGAATTTCACATCGCGCTTGCGGGCGGTGCGCTTTAGGAGGCTGTAGTTGTCGTAGGAAGAGGAGGCGGCAATCTTGTTGGCAGCCACCACGTTCACGTTGTGGTCGAGCAGGGTGTTGTAGAGGGCGGCAATCTTCTCGCTTGCGGTGCAATCGACAAAAACGGAGTTGAAGATATTCATCTTCACAATCTCGTTGCATATGTTCTCGGGTGTAGCTTCGAGTGAGGAGTTGTCGAGAGCCTCCTTGTAGTTCTCAATGTTGATACCGTCGCGGTCGAAGATGCACTTTCGGGAGTTGGCAATTCCCACCACGCGCAGCTCCAGGGCCTTCTCGGCGAGCAGGTTGTGCTGTTGTAGGCGAAGTTGCTCGAGCAGATTGCGTCCCACGTTGCCAATACCCACCACAAAGAGGTTGAGCACCTGGGTGTTGGAGAGGAAGAAGCTGTCGTGAATCACGTTGAGAGCCTTTCGCAGGTGGTCGAGCTTGATGACGAAAGAGATGTTGGTCTCGGATGCGCCCTGAGCGCAAGCAATCACGTTGATACCATTTCGGCCCAGAGTGTTGAAGAGCTTGCCGGCAATACCGGGCGTCTGCTTCATGTTCTCGCCCACGATGGCCACCGTGGCGAGGTCGCGCTCGGGTGTAATGTCGCTGATGTCGCCGGTGCTGAGCTCCACGGCAAACTCCTCCTTGAGGACAGCCACAGCCACATCGGCGTCGCAATTCTTCACGGCAAAAGATGTGTTGTGCTCCGACGAAGCCTGCGACACGAGGAACACGCTCACGCCGTGGCGTGCAAGGGCATTGAAGATGCGTGAGTTGATGCCGATAACGCCCACCATGCCGAAACCGGTGAGAGTGATGAGGCAGGTGTCGTTGATCGACGATATGCCCTTAATGGCGCGAGAGTCGCTATCAGGCAGATGGTCGCTGATAAGCGTGCCGCGAGCCTGAGGGTTGAAAGTATTCTTGATGAGGATGGGAATGTTCTTGTGGAACACCGGGTAGATAGTGGGAGGATAGACCACCTTTGCGCCGAAGTTGCACAGCTCCATAGCCTCAATGAAAGTGAGGTTGTCGATTACATAGGCCGACTTAATCACACGCGGGTCGGCAGTCATGAATCCATCCACGTCGGTCCAAATCTCGAGCTGGCGTGCACTGAGAGCGGCTGCGATGATAGCGGCTGTGTAGTCGCTGCCACCGCGTCCCAGGTTGGTGATGTCGCCAGTGGCATGGTCGGTTGATATGAACCCCGGCACTATTGCCACGCGGCCGGTGAATCCGTCGAAGGTTTCGTGGATAAGTCGGTCGGTGAGGTCGACGTCGAGAATATGTTTGCCAAACTGGCACTCAGTCTTTATGAAGTTACGGGAGTCGAAGTGAGTAGCCCCCGAGATAATACGGCTGATAATGACCGAAGACAATCGCTCGCCATAGCTCAGCACGATGTCGAGAGTGCGCGGCGAGAGGTCCTTGATGAGCGACACACCGCGGAAAATGTTACCCAGCTCCTCGAGTAGGTCGTTAACTATCGCGGTAATTTCCGGTTGCATCCCGGCAGGCACCAGCCCATCGATGATTGTGTGGTGGCGCTCACTAATCTCGTTGAAATTCTTCAAATAGTCGCAATCTCCCTTAGCGGCCAGCTTGGCAGTGGCAATAAGGCGGTCGGTGAGTCCGCCGAGTGCCGAGACAACCACGATTACAGGCTCATCGCAGCCCTCCACAATGCTCTTCACATTGGTGAGGCTTGCAATTGTGCCCACCGAGGTTCCTCCAAATTTTAATACCTTCATTCTTGTTAACGAATAATCTGTAATATTA
>CAMGFF010000327.1 GCA_946055125.1 uncultured Prevotellaceae bacterium
GGTGCGGAAAGCCCGCGTAATCCACTGGGGCCCCCGGGGCTGCTGCACAGGCAACTACCTGCTGCTGCAAGGCGACCTCCAGTCGGCCGACATTGTGCCGCTCATGCAGGAAACATTCCGCTTTATTGCCGACTATGAGGGCGAAATCCCCGGAGCCAACGCCCACGACTGCGGCAACTACATGCTCAACAACCTCCCCATGGCAAAGTGGGAAGCCCGCAAATACCTCATCGAGGTGCTCAACGCCCTCACTCCCGCCAACCTCACCTACCCGGCCGAGTAGACTCTCGCCGTGTGAAAAAAAATGTGATGAGAACCGCTATGGCAGAGGGCTTTTTTGGCACGCTTTTTGTTATAGCTATAAGAGAGTTATTAACCACACTTTTTTTACTGAGAAACTATGATTTGGATAATTTTTATAGGTATCGCGGTGGTCAGCTACATAGTGCAGGCCAACCTGAAGAACAAGTTCAACCGCTATTCGCAAGAGCCGCTGCAGGGCAACCTCACCGGCCGCGACGTGGCCGTGAAGATGCTTCACGACAATGGCATATATGACGTGCAGGTGACAAGCACTCCGGGCCAGCTCACCGACCATTACAATCCAGCCAACAAGACTGTGAACCTGAGCGAGGGCGTATTCAACTCGGCAAGCGTGGCAGCCGCAGCCGTGGCAGCCCATGAGTGCGGGCACGCCGTGCAGCACGCCAAGGCTTATTCCATGCTCCAGCTTCGCTCCAGCCTTGTGCCGATAGTGAATTTCTCGTCGCAGATTATGTCGTGGGTGCTGCTTGCCGGAATCCTGCTTGTGCAGACCATGCCGCAGATTCTGCTCGTGGGCATAGTGCTCTTTGCCACCACCACGCTTTTCAGCTTCGTCACCCTGCCGGTGGAGATTGATGCGAGCCGCCGTGCCTTGCAGTGGCTCAACCGCTCGGGAATCACCAGCGGCGTGACCCACAGCCACGCTCAGGACGCGCTGCGCTCGGCTGCCTACACCTATGTGGTGGCAGCGCTTGGCTCCCTCGCCACTCTCATCTACTATGTGATGATTTTCCTCGGCAGCCGCCGTGACTAATTTTTGTGCACTCCTTGCACGCGAATACCAAAAAAAATGCGTAATTTTGCACCTAAAAATTACGCATTTTATATATTTTATACCACACTACAATGGCACAGAAACCAAGTATACCCAAGGGCACACGCGATTTCTCCCCCGAGGAGATGGCGAAGCGAAACTATATCTTCGGCACAATCAAGGATGTGTTCCTGCTCTATGGCTACCAGCAAATCGAGACTCCCTCGATGGAGAATCTCTCCACTCTCATGGGAAAATATGGCGAGGAGGGCGACAAGCTCCTCTTCAAGGTGCTCAATAGCGGTGACTTCCTGAGCAAGGCCACCGATGAGCAGCTCGCACAGCGCGACTGCCTCCACCTCACCTCGCGCATCTGCGAGAAGGGCCTGCGCTACGACCTCACAGTGCCTTTCGCCCGCTATGTGGTGCAGCACCGCAACGAGCTGCAGTTCCCCTTCAAGCGCTACCAGATTCAGCCCGTGTGGCGCGCCGACCGTCCGCAGAAGGGCCGCTACCGCGAGTTCTATCAGTGTGACGCCGACGTGGTGGGCAGCGACTCGCTGCTCAACGAGGTGGAGCTCATCACGCTCATCGACGAGGTGTTCGGCCGCTTTGGCATTCGCATCGTCATCAAGCTCAACAACCGCAAAATCCTTAGCGGAATCGCCGAGATTATCGGTGCTCCCGAGAAGATTGTGGACATAACCGTGGCAATCGACAAAATCGACAAAATAGGCATCGACAACGTGAACGCCGAGCTGCAGGAGAAGGGACTCGGCCGGGAGGCTATCGACACCCTGCAGCCGCTGCTCCAGCTCTCGGGCACCAACGAGGAGAAACTTGCAGCTCTTGAGGCGCTGCTCGCAAGCTCCGAGATTGGGAAGAAAGGCATTGAGGAGCTGCGCTTCGTGATTGATAATGTGAGCGCGCTGGGCATTAAGGCCACGCTGGAGCTCGATGTGTCGCTCGCCCGCGGCCTCAACTACTACACCGGCTCCATCCTCGAGGTGAAGGCCTGCGATGTGGCAATAGGCAGCATCACCGGCGGCGGCCGCTACGACAACCTCACCGGCGTGTTTGGTGTCGACGGGCTGTCGGGCGTGGGTATCAGCTTCGGAGCCGACCGCATCTTCGATGTGCTCAATGCCCTTGACCTCTATCCCGAGGGCACTTGCGCCACCACCAAGGTGATGTTCACCAACTTTGGCGCTGCCGAGGCCGAGGCGTCGCTAAAGCACATCATGGCGCTGCGCCGCGAGGGCATTTCGGCCGAAATCTATCCCGACAATGCCAAGATGAAGAAGCAGATGGGATATGCCGACAGCAAGCACATTCCCTTTGTTGCTATCGTCGGTGAGACAGAGCTTGCCGAGGGTAAGATAATGCTAAAGAATATGGTTGATGGCACACAAGAGAAACTCACCATCGACGACGTTATAAACCGCTTGAAATGAAAGAGCTTCACCTGCGTAAATTCTTAAAGACTTGGATGCTGCCCATCTCTATGATGGGCGGCATTGTTTTT
>CAMGFF010000328.1 GCA_946055125.1 uncultured Prevotellaceae bacterium
GGCTCGGGTAAATCATCGCTGGCCTTCGACACGCTCTATGCCGAGGGACAGCGCCGGTATGTGGAGAGTCTATCGTCGTATGCCCGCCAGTTTCTCGGCAAGATGGCGAAGCCCGAGTGCGACTTCATGAAAGGGCTGCCCCCGGCAATCGCCATTGAGCAAAAGGTGAACACGCGCAACTCCCGCAGCACCGTGGGCACCTCCACCGAAATCTACGACTACCTGCGCATGCTCTTCGCCCGCGTGGGCAAGACGTATTCCCCCATTTCGGGCGAGGTGGTGAAGCGCCACACCCCCGAGGACGTGCTCAGTGCCATCCACTCCTTTCCTGCCGGAACTCGCCTTGCTATCCTCACTCGCATTGTCCTGCCCGAGGGTCGCTCGCTTGCCCAGCACCTCGAGGTGCTCACCAAGGAGGGCTTCTCTCGCCTCGAGAAAGATGGCTCTTTTCTTCAGATTGCCGATGTTTTAGCCGATAAAAACGCCCTTAATGCCTCCTACAACCTGCTCATCGACCGCCTCGCTGTGTGCGACACGCCCGATGATGATGGCCGAATCTTCGACTCCATCGAAACTGCCTTCTTCGAGGGTCACGATGAGTGCCTGCTCAAGTTCTGGACTCCCGGCGGAATACAAGAGCTGCATTTTTCAAAGCGCTTTGAGGCCGATGGCATAGAGTTTAAGGAGCCTACCGACCTGATGTTCAACTTCAACAACCCCATTGGCGCCTGCCCGCGCTGCGAGGGCTTCGGGCGTGTGATAGGCATCGATGAGGACCTGGTGGTGCCCGACAAGTCGCTGTCGGTCAACGACGGTGCGGTGTATTGCTGGCGCGGCGAGAAAATGGGCGAGTGGAAGCGCGAGTTCATTCACATAGCCGCCGAAAACGACTTCCCCATTCACAAGCCCTACTTCCAGCTCACCGATGAGCAGAAGGAGCTTCTGTGGCACGGCAACAAGCGTTTCCCGGGCATCGATGGCTTCTTCAAGTTTATCGAGAGCAAGGCCTACAACATTCAGTATCGCGTGCTGCTTGCCCGCTACCGTGGCAAGACGCTGTGCCCCGAGTGCCGTGGCTCGCGACTGAAGCACGAGGCCTCCTATGTGAAAGTGGGCGACTGCTCTATCACCGACCTGGTGAAAATGCCTATCAAGGACCTCACCGAGTGGTTTGGGAACCTCACCCTCAGCGACACCGAGGCCAAGGTGGCCAAACGACTGCTTGTGGAAATACGCAGCCGCCTGGGCTTCATGAATGAGGTGGGACTGGGCTACCTCACTCTCGACCGCCTCTCCTCCACCCTATCGGGCGGCGAGAGCCAGCGCATCAACCTTGCCACCTCGCTCGGAAGCAGCCTCGTGGGCTCAATGTATATCCTCGACGAGCCAAGCATAGGCCTCCACTCGCGCGACACTTTCAGGCTGATAAGCGTGCTGAAGTCGCTTCGCGACCTGGGCAACACCGTTATCGTGGTGGAGCACGACGAGGACATAATCCGCAATGCCGACTACCTAATCGACATTGGCCCCGAGGCCGGTCGCCACGGCGGGGAGGTAATCTATCAGGGCGATGTGGCAAGTCTGGCTAAGGCCACATCGAGCTACACCCTGCAATATCTCAATGGCGAGCGCGAGATTCCGCTTCCCCGCTTCCGCCGCAAGTGGACCAACTACATTGAGATCGCAGGTGCCGCCGCCAACAACCTAAAGCAAGTCACCGTGCGCTTCCCGCTTGGTGTGCTCACAGTGGTCACGGGCGTGAGCGGTTCGGGAAAATCCACCTTGGTGAAGGACACTCTCTATCGCGCACTCATGCGCCACTTTGGCGAGGCTGCCGACAATCCCGGCGTGCACAAGTCGATGCGCGGCGACCTCGACTCGATAAGCAAGGTGGAGTTTGTCGACCAGTCGCCCATCGGCAAATCCACACGCAGCAATCCCGCCACCTACCTCAAGGCATTCGACGAGATTCGCCGCCTCTACTCCGAGCAGCAGCTCTCGCAGCAGATGGGCTACGCTCCCGGCTACTTCTCCTTCAACTCCCCCGGCGGCCGCTGCGAGGAGTGCAAGGGCGAGGGCACTATCACCATCGAGATGCAGTTTATGGCCGACATCACCCTGCAGTGTGAGTGCTGCCACGGCAAGCGATACTCCAAGAGCGCACTCGAAGTGCTGTATCGCGGAAAAACCATCAGCGACATTCTCGACATGACAGTGAATCAGGCCATAGAGTTCTTTAGCGAGCAAAAAGGCTCCATTGAGAAAAAGATTGTGAGCCGGCTGAAGCCGCTGCAAGACGTTGGGCTGGGCTACATTAAGCTCGGCCAGTCGTCGTCGACGCTGTCGGGCGGCGAGAACCAGCGCGTGAAGCTCGCCTACTACCTCACCGGCGAGAAGCACGCCCCCACCCTCTTTATCTTCGACGAGCCAACCACCGGACTTCACTTCCACGACATCAACACGCTCATGAAATCGTTCAACCAGCTCATCGACAATGGGCACAGCATCATCATCATTGAGCATAACATGGACGTGATTAAGTGTGCCGACCACATCATCGACATGGGTCCCGACGGTGGCGACGCCGGCGGCAA
>CAMGFF010000329.1 GCA_946055125.1 uncultured Prevotellaceae bacterium
CACATTCTTCCCGGCACGGCGCAGGCGCGAAGTGAAAATGGTGCGGTCGAAGTTGATTACGGGCATTCCCGGCTCGAAGAATCCCTTGTGGTGCTTTCCGGCCTCAATATCGCTCACGGCACGAATGGTGGCAACCTCAATGCCCAGCTCGGCAGCCACGCGCTCATAGTCGTCCATGGTGAGGCGCGTGTAACGGTCGGCGCTGTCGGCCTCGGCGGCCGCCTTCAGGGCCTCGCCAATAGCGGCGGTGTAGGCCTCGGCACGGCTCATGGTGTCGGGCGGCACTATGCTGTCGGGCGGCGTGAATGCTGTCCCCTCTCCGCTCATGCGGGCAAGTGGCATAGCCACGGCCGCCGCAACCACTATCGATGATAAAAGTTTTCGCATATCCATTGTATTTTTTTGGCATCAAGCCGTGAAGAAAAAAGCATTTGAAATGTAGCTAAAAACACAAGCTCACAGCCCATAAAGCACAAGCAGCCAGGTGGCACTCATCTCGAAATGTGGCACTTGGCTGCTTGGTATTATATCACAAAGTGGGCGCGTTATCCCTTGGCAATCATCTCGAGAATCTTAATCACGAGGCTCCAGAACTTGCCCACGGCCGGAATGTGCATTGCCTCACGCGGCGAGTGCACATCGCGCAACGTCGGGCCAAAGGAAATCATCTCCATGTGAGGATAGTCCTTGAGGAAGAGTCCGCACTCCAGTCCGGCATGGATTGCGTTGCACACGGGCTTGCAGCCGAAGAGCTCCTCGTGGGCTGCCACTGCCACCTTGAGCACGCTCGACTCCAGGTTGGGAGCCCAGCCGGGATAACCGTCGCCGTGAGTCACAATTGCTCCCGCCGAGGCAAACACAGCCTCCACGCGGTTGGCAATGTCATATTTGCGGCTCTCCACCGAGCTGCGCTGCGAAGTAGTAACGAGAATACGGTTGCCTTCAAGCATTTTCACCGATGCAAGGTTGGTCGATGTTTCCACCAGTCCTTCAAGGTCGAGGCTCATCGAAATCACGCCGTGGGGGCAAATGAACATCGCGGTTACTACGCCCTCGGCAGTCTTTGCGTCGATTACGGTGGCAGGTGCCTCCACGCTCTCCATGGTGATTTCCATTGCCTTCTCGGTGTGCTTGTATTCATTCTGCACGTCGGCGATGAAGTGGTTCAGCTCCACGCGGATAGCTTCCTTGTCGAAGTCGGTCACGCCAATCACGGCATTTGCGTCGCGGGCGATGGCATTGCGCAGGTTGCCGCCTTCAATCGATGCGAGCTTGAAATTGAATTTCTTTGAAGCTGTCCACAGGAAGCGGGCAATGAGCTTGGTGGCGCTGGCGCGTCCCAAGTGGATGTCGGCGCCCGAGTGACCTCCTTGCAGGTTCTTTATGCTTATTTTAAGCCAGTGCAGGTCCTTGGGAGCTTCTACGGCCTCATAGTTGAATGTGCAGGTGGTGTCGATACCGCCGGCGCAGCCTATGCAAATTTCGCCATCCTCCTCCGAGTCGAGGTTGAGCAGATACTTTCCGCTAATCATTCCCTTGGCGAGATTCATGGCTCCGGTGAGACCGGTCTCCTCATCCACGGTGAAGAGGGCCTCAATGGGGCCGTGCACAAAGTCGTCGCTCACGAGAGTTGCCAAGCCGGCTGCCAGGCCTATGCCATTGTCGGCGCCGAGCGTTGTGCCATTGGCACGCACCCACTCTCCGTCAACGTAGGTGCTGATGGGGTCGTTCTCGAAGTCGTGCTGCACGCCCACATTTTTCTCACACACCATGTCCATGTGTCCCTGCAGAACCACTGTGGGAGCGTTCTCATAGCCCGGCGTGGCCGGCTTGTGCATCACAATGTTGCCGGCGTCGTCGGTCTTGTACTCTATGCCGTGCTTCTCGGCAAAGTCAATAAGAAACTTGAGAATTTTTCCCTCTTTCTTCGATGGACGCGGAACTTTGGTAATCTCGTCGAAGATTCCAAAGATGAGTTCCGGCTTAAGTTCTTTTACTGTCATATTCTATGAATTTATAATATAAAACTGTTATCGTTGCTTTCATAACCGAAAATTGTGTTAAAAAAACACCATTTTCGACCACTAAGTTACAAAAATTTTTTGTGTTATCGCAAAAAATCGGTTTTCCTTTCCTATATTTGCACAATAAAATCGTGTTTACATGAAAATTTTAGTGATTTCCATAGTGTTTCTCGCCATTGCAGTGCTCTTGCTGGGCGTGAAAGTGTTCTTCGTGAAGGGCGGACGGTTTCCCAACACTCACGTCCACGGCAACCCTGAGCTGAGGAAGCGGAACATCACTTGCGCATCGGGCAACGATTGAAGGAAACAAACAAAAAATTTCTCTATACAGATTAAAAATTTAATATGAAAGTAATTCGCAAAATTGCCAAGTTCTCATTCATTGCTTTGGCAATAATGATGTTTGCCTCGTGCAACAAAACTACCGAAGAAACAACCGCTGCTCCCGAAGCAACGCAAGCCGGAGCTCCCGCTCCTACCGTAATCCGCTACATTTATGGTGACACACTCATGGCCAAGTACAATCTTGCCATCGACATCAATGAGGCCATGCTC
>CAMGFF010000330.1 GCA_946055125.1 uncultured Prevotellaceae bacterium
CGAGAGGATTTTCAGCCTGTCAATCCTTTTTAGCTTGATATAGAGAAGTAAGCATCCGAAATGAGCCGGTGGAACACCCCGGCTAAAAGACCGGCAGGCTCCGCCTTGGTGTGGGCGGAGCCTGCCGGTGTGAGTGTTGATAATGCAGTTCTTGGATTGAGCTGAGGGGTTACTCGGCGTGTGTGGTGTCGAGGCGCTTGCGGAACTGGTGCTCCACGCCCTCAATCACGTTGATTACATAGTCGCCCAGCTTCTCGGCCTCGCAGATGATATCCATGTAGAAGATACCCGACTGGTAGTCGTATTTCTTCTGGTTCACGTTCTCGATGTTCTCCACGCGCAGCAGGTTGCGGTAGTTGTTGATTTCACGCTCTTTGTTGAAGTTGCGCAGCAGGTCGCTGTCGTGCACGTTCTCGATGTCGCTGAGCACCACGAGCATATTTGCCAGGGCCTCGCTCACGAGCTTCATCATGGCGTCGATATTTGAGTAGAGGTCGTCGGTGAAGTGGCTGTGCACCTCCTCCTTGCGCACGAGGGTGCGTGCAATGTTGTAGCAGCTGTCGCCAATGCTCTCAATCTCGGTGACGATGCTGAGCATTGCCGACACGCGCAGCTTTCCGTCGTAGCTCAGGCGGCCATCGACCACGCGGTTGAGGTAGTTGGCAATCTCAATCTCCATGCGGTCGCTAATCTCCTCATATTTCTCTATGCGCGAGAAAAGCTTGTTGAACTCCTCGGTTCCATTCTTGGTGTGCACGAGCTGTTGCACCATTGAGAACATGCGGTCGACGCGCTCGGCATACACCAGAATCTCACGTTGCGCCTGGGTGATATTGAGCTCGCTGGCGTTGAGAAGTCCGCGCGAGATAAACTTGAGCTGGAATTCCTCGTCCTCCTTGTTCTTGGAGCGGATGAGGAAGTTGGTGATTTTCACATAGGTGTTGGTGAACCAGATCATCACGCAGAGGTTGATGATATTAAACACGGTGTGGAACATCGACAGGCCAAACGACACGGCAAACTGCAGGTGCAGAATCTGGCGCATCACTGGGCTACTCGAGGGCAGCGTGCCGGCCATTGCGGCCTCATAGGCGGCGGGGTCGGTGCTCTCGAGGCTTCCCACATAGCTCACGAGGGCGTTTGGGTCGCCCTGGCCGAGGTTCTCGGTAATCCACACGATGAGGGTGCAGAATGGGAAGAAAGCCACCACGGTCCATATGGTGCCGAAGAAGTTGAAGAGGAAGTGTCCCAGAGCGGCCTTTCGGGCGGCAATGTTACCGCTGAGGGCTGCGAGGATAGGGGTGATTGTGGTACCTATGTTGCTGCCCAGCACCATTGCGCAGGCCATGTCGAAGGGAATCCAGCCCTTGGAGCACATGATGAGCACGATTGCGAATGTGGCTGCCGACGACTGGATAATCATCGTCACCACCAGGCCGGCTGCCACGAATATCATCACCGAGGCAAACCCACGCGAGGCATAGTCCTGGAGGAAGGCGAAGATTTCGGGGCTCGACTTGAGGTCGGGCACGTTCTGGCCGATGTAGTCGAGGCCCATAAACAAGAAAGAAAAGCCAATTATAAATTCACCAATTGATTTATAATTGCTTTTCTTTGAGAACAGCATGGGAATTGCGAAGCCAATCAATGGAATTGCAAAGGCATAGATATTGACCTTGAAGCCAAAGATTGAGATAATCCACGCGGTGAACGTGGTTCCGATGTTGGCGCCCATGATTACAGCCATCGACTGCGCGAGCGACATGAGGCCGGCGTTCACGAAGCTCACCACCATCACCGTCGAGGCCGACGAACTCTGAATAAGCGCTGTGATGAGGATACCGGTGAGCACGCCCGCGAAGCGGTTTTTGGTCATTACTGAAAGAATGTTTCGCATGCGGTCGCCTGCCACTTTCTGCAAGCCCTCGCTCATCACTTTCATTCCGTAGAGGAATAGTCCTACTGCTCCAAGAAGAGTCAGGAAATTGAGAATAGAGTAATCCATCGTCTCGAGTGTAAAAAAATTATCGTTTATGAATTTTTAGCTTATTAGGCACAAAAAGAAGGCCCTGAAATGTTTCAGTTGCAAAATTACAACATAATTTGCTAAAATTCAAAAAAAATCACCGATGAAATTTACCGTGGCTACAGCTGTGATGGATAAAACCACGAGGACTGGTGGGTTATAGCAAATTTCCATTATAAAGCAGCGTGGGGGAGCAATTAGGGGCTGAAAAACAGGGATTGGTAGAAAAAAACGGGTAAAAAGGCGTTTCGGAGAGAATAATTCAAATTTTTTTGACTAAAAATTTGTAATTTTTGGTGAAACTGACTAAATTTGCATTGTGTTTCAACTCGCAAAAGGCCGGGAGACAAGCTCACCGCCGAGAATTGCGACTGATGATTCAATAGGTTGTTTGTTTGATTTTGCCGCAAACAGAGCGGCAGGCAGTTGACAGGGAAAAATGATTGTTTATGGTTTAATAGGTTCATTGAAATTACAGCGCAACTGGCAAGCGAAAAGCTTTGCCGGTTCATGCAAGGCTTAGGGTTTTTCCCCAAGGCAGTTTCAAGGAT
>CAMGFF010000331.1 GCA_946055125.1 uncultured Prevotellaceae bacterium
GAAATTTCACCCAAAGAAGCTCTCACGGCAGCGGCTTTCACTGCGAGGTCGAGCAGGTTGCCTTCGCCGGTCTTCACGCACTCGGTGATTGCGGCAAGAGCGGCCTTCACGGCAGCCTCATCGCGGTGAGCGCGGAGGTCCTCAAGGCGCTCAATCTGCTCCTTGCGCACCTCGGTGTTGTCAATCTCGAGGATGTCGATGGGGGCTTCCTTCTCGAGGCGGTACTTGTTCACGCCCACGATAGTCTGCTTGCCCGAGTCGATGCGGGCCTGAGTGCGTGCTGCGGCCTCCTCGATGCGCATCTTGGGTATGCCGGTCTCGATAGCCTTGGCCATTCCGCCCAGCTTCTCAATCTCCTGGATATGCTCCCAAGCCTTGTGGGCAATCTCATTGGTGAGAGCCTCCACATAGTAGGAACCGGCCCATGGGTCGATTTCCTTGCATATGTAGGTCTCCTCCTGAATATAAATCTGGGTGTTGCGGGCGATGCGTGCCGAGAAGTCGGTGGGCAGCGCGATTGCCTCGTCGAGTGCGTTGGTGTGGAGCGACTGGGTGTGACCCAGAGCAGCACCCATAGCCTCGATGCAGGTACGGCCCACGTTGTTGAAGGGGTCTTGCTCGGTGAGCGACCAGCCCGAAGTCTGGCTGTGAGTGCGCAGTGCGAGCGACTTGGGGTTCTTCGGACCGAACTGCTTCACAATCTTGGCCCAGAGCATGCGGGCTGCACGCATCTTGGCAATCTCCATGAAGAAGTTCATGCCGATAGCCCAGAAGAACGACAGGCGCGGTGCGAATGCATCTATATTCATGCCCGCGTTCACACCGGCGCGGAGATACTCCAGTCCGTCGGAGAGTGTGTAGGCCAGCTCAATGTCGCAAGTGGCTCCGGCCTCCTGCATGTGGTAGCCCGAGATGGAGATTGAGTTGAACTTAGGCATGTTCTGCGAGGTGTATTCAAAGATGTCGGCGATAATCTTCATCGAGAACTTAGGCGGATAGATGTAGGTGTTGCGCACCATGAACTCCTTGAGAATATCGTTCTGAATGGTGCCGGCCATCTCGTCGAGCTTTGCGCCCTGCTCAAGGCCTGCGTTAATGTAGAAGGCGAGCACGGGGAGCACTGCGCCGTTCATGGTCATCGACACCGACATCTTGTTCAATGGAATGCCATCGAAAAGCACCTTCATGTCCTCAAGGGAGCAGATCGACACACCTGCCTTGCCCACATCGCCCACCACGCGGGCGTGGTCGGCATCGTAGCCACGGTGAGTGGCGAGGTCGAAGGCTACCGACAGTCCCTTCTGGCCCGAAGCCAGGTTGCGGCGGTAGAAGGCATTCGACTCGGCTGCTGTGGAGAAGCCGGCATACTGGCGTATGGTCCAGGGACGCATGGCATACATGCCGCTGTACGGGCCACGAAGATAGGGAGGAATACCTGCCACATACTCGAGGTGCTCCAGTCCCTCAAGGTCTTTCTTGGTGTAAATAGGCTTAACCGGGATAAGCTCGGGAGTTATCCATTTTTCGCCTTCAGCAATCTCATTATGCTTCACATTAAAAGCATCGGTTGCAATATTTATATTTTGAAAATTGGGTCTCATTGTGTGCGATTTCTTATTTTAATAATTTTGCGTTGAAAGCTTTTAATGTTTCCAGTACGTTGCTGCGTACGTTCACAAACTCGGTGATGCCCACAGCCTTGAGCTCCTCGCTGCAAGCCGGTGCGCCTGCTACCACAAACTCGGCGCGGCCGGCGAGTGCCTTGAATGCCTCGGGAGCCAGTGTGGCATATTCGTCATCGCTTGAGCAGAGCACAACCACGTCGGCCTGCTTCTCAATTGCTGCTTCTACGCCAGCCTCTACAGTGTCGAAACCAAGGTTGTCGATAATCTCGTATCCGGCGCAGGCGAAGAAGTTGGCCGAGAATTGCGAGCGTGCCAGGCGCATTGCCAGGTTGCCAATGGTGAGCATGAACACCTTGGGGCGCTTGCCCGAGCGCTCGGTCTCAAGTCGCAGAGCCTCAAACTCGCTTGCTGCGCGTGTGTTCTTCAGGGCCTCAACAGCCTCTGCGTCGCACTCATCGGCGTGTGCATGGCCGCAGCAGCACTTGCCTCCCTCGGTCTCAATCTTGTCGTTGGCAATCTCGTTGAAGTTGGGGAACTGGTTGGTTCCGAGCAGCGACTCCTTGCGGCGTGCCACGTCGGTGTGGCGCTTGTCGCTCGACTCATTGACAGACTTCTGCACCTCACCTGCCTTGAGCGCTGCATAGAAGCCGCCCTTCTCCTCGGTGGCAAGGAAGAGCTTCCAAGCCTCGTTGGCAATCGACATGGTGAGAGTCTCCACATAGTAGGAACCGCCGGCGGGGTCTACAATCTTGTCGAGGTGGCTTTCCTCCTTGAGGAGCAGCTGCTGGTTGCGGGCCAGACGCTCCGAGAAGTCGTCGGGGGTCTTGTATTGCTTGTCGAATGGAGTCACGGTGATTGAATCAACGCCCGCGAGGGCTGCCGACATCGACTCGGTCTGCGAGCGGAGCAGGTTCACATAAGCGTCGAAGATAGTCTGGTTGAACTC
>CAMGFF010000332.1 GCA_946055125.1 uncultured Prevotellaceae bacterium
TCCGGCCTTCACGAGCTCGGCTGGAATGGTATATACGCGCTTCACGTTGTAGCCCGAGCCCTCGGCTATCTTAGTGCCGTTGAAGTAGGTAACGTCCTCATCGTCGATCATGCCAAGGTGCAGCTCCACTGCCTTCCCGGCCCACTCGGTGGGAATGTCGATAGTGTGCTGAAACCACACTATGCCGTCGAAGTCGGGCAGCAACGCCTTCTCCCACTCGCAGGGCAAGGTCATCACGGGCAGCGACGCATCGTAGCTCGCGGCATCAAATTTCTTGCTGCCCTTCGAGGCAAGCCGCATCCACTCCTCTATCTCTTTCTCATAGAGTGCCTTCATCTTCGTTGATTCAAAATTTCCCTCGGTGAGCAGGCGTGTTTCCTCCTCAAATCCGGGCACCGTCTTCACCCCTTCAAAGCTCGTCCAGGCCTCGGCCGGTGTGCCGCCCCACGTGCAGTCGATCACGCCCACGTGCACGCCCAGCTTCTTCGCCATTTCGCGTGCATAAAAGTAGGCTATCGACGAGAAATTCTCCACCGTGGCCGGTGAGCAAGTGCGCCAGCCGCCCATGTTGATGTTGGTGTCGTCGGCCGGCTTATAGCCTTTTTGCTTCTGCACCTGCAGCAGGCGTATGTTTTTGTAATTGGCATTGGCTATTTCCTGCTCATAATTCATCACCTTTCCCCAGCCGCCCACGGGCATTTCCATGTTCGACTGACCCGAGCACAGCCACACCTCGCCCGAGTAGATGTCGCGCAGAGTGAGCCGCTCGCCGTCGTCGAAGGTGATGCTATGCGGCCCGCCGGCCTTGGGCGTGGCAAGTGTCACAGCAAAGCGCCCATCGGCTCCGGTGGTGGCCACTGTTGTCTTGCCGTTCCACGAAGTTGACACTTTCACATTGCGCGAGGCCTTGCCCTCTATTCTCCAGTTGCTCTGCTGCTGCACCACCATGCTGTCGGTCACAAATTGCGGCAACTGCACCTTTGCCCCGGCCACAAGCCACGAGGCGGCGAGCAATGCAGGCACAATGCACATTCTTCTCATGCTATATTTCTCCATTGTATTGATAAATGATAATTCCAAAGTTTATGTCTTCTTTTCGCAGTAGCCTGTTTCTATCGCTCCGCTCACAAAATTACTCCACTTTTTTCCCATATCTCGCAAGGAAATCTTCAAAAAATCGCCTTTTTCAGCCATTTTCTTCTATTTCAACTGTTCGGGCACGCTCGCTTGATGCTTTTTCTGGCACTGCTTCTCAAAGTCCTTGGGCGTGATGCCAAATTGCTTGAAGAACAGTTTGCTGAAGTAGCTCTGCGACGAGATTCCCACCATGTAGCAGATGTCGCCTATGCGGTACTTGCCCTCTTGTATCAGCTCGGCCGCCTTCTTCAGCTTCACGAGCCTTATCAGCTCCACAGGCGACAGGTTGAACACTGTCTTTATCTTCCTGAGCAGACTTGAATGACTCATGCAGAACTTGTCGGCCATCGACTCCACACTGAAGTCGTCCTCTCCTATGGTGTCCTCTATCATTTTCACCACTCGGTTGATAAATTCCTCATCGGCCTTGTTCACATGCATGTTGTCGACATTGAAAAATGGCTTCTTCGAGAATGCCTCGCGCTCGCGGCGGCGGTTGTCGAGCAGCGAGCGTATGAGCTGGCGGAAGTATTTCACCGAGAATGGCTTCTCTATGTAGGCCTCGGCCCCAAGTTGCAGGCTTTTTATCTTGCTGTCGAGGTCATTCTTGGCAGTAATGAACACCACCGGTATGTGCGACAGGTCGATTTCGGCCTTCACCGCTTTGCACAGCTCATAGCCGTTCATCTCGGGCATCATCACATCGGTCACTATCAGGTCGATGTGGCTCTTTTTAAGCTTCTCGAAAGCCTCTTTACCATTGCTGGCTGTCTCAATGGAGAACGACATATTCACCTGGTCGGCCAGGAACTCTCGCATCTGGTCGTTGTCCTCCACTATCAGCACGGTGTAGCCCGCAGCATTCTCCTTGGTCTGGTTAGAGCCTTCTTCAATAAGGTAATCGCTCTGCACCACTGCATTCTTATTGTTGAGCTTCACGAGGCTCTTGTAGATGGGCATCGACAGGGCAAACACATTCTCGGCACCGGTGTCTTCCTCAAGGTAAAGCACGCCACCAAGCATCTTCGATAGCGACAGTGCAAGCGGCAGGCCTATGCCCACCCCATTCTCTCCGCTCATGCTCTTGTCCACCTGGTAGAATGGCTCAAAGATGCGCCGGCGGTCGGCCTCGGTGATTTTCTTGCCATCGCTCTTCACGCGCAGCACAAAGCTCTTGTCGTCGGCCGTGAGTGTCACTTCTATTGTTTTGGTGGCATATTTCAGCGCATTGTTGAGCAAGTTGCTCAATATCTTGGTCACAGCCTCCTTGTCGGTCGATACTATTATCTGCTCATCGGTCACATGCCGCAGCAGCTGCTTGTGCTTCACCGTTATTGCCGGCTCAAAGCGGTCGAGGGTCTCGGTCACGAGCAATGCTATATCCACATTCTCGCTCGTGAGCACCATGCGCCCCGAGTCTATCTTCTGGAAG
>CAMGFF010000333.1 GCA_946055125.1 uncultured Prevotellaceae bacterium
TGATTCAAAATTACATTACAAATATACTGAATAAAAACTTTCTTGCAAAACTATATGCAAGCATTTTCGCACCATGACCGCACAATTTGTCAGAAAAATCGCCACAAAGTAGTGATAATTCTGAAAAACGCGCCACAATGCCTCGCACACCACATAGTGCCATAGGCAATCATGCCAAAGGATTGAAGCGCCATGCTTTCTCACGAAATATTCACAAAATATACAATCGCACTACCGCAGGAAACGTGGAGCGGTAAAAAACAGACCAAAACTTATGCCGAAGTTCCAGTTTCGCTTAGGATAGCTCAAGTAGTTGCCATAGATGCTCAGCGATGCAAATGGGAAGTTATACACAATAGCGGCCTCCCCCATGTAGCTCAAGTGGTTGAGCCACTTTCCATAGCGAGGTGTGTGGTCGGTATTCTCCTCGATGCGGCGGAATGGGGCAAAGGCATAGAACTCTGTGCGCACCTGCAAATTGTCGATTACCTTCCATATCGGCACCACGCCCGCAGCCACAAAGCTCGTACTGCGAAAGTCGGGGTTGAAGTAATTGGCTGTGGCCGGTGTGGGGGTGAACGCCGTGGCCTGCACTATGGTGGCGGTGTAGTTGCTCATGAGGCTGCGCGTGGATGCCACCACATCGGTCCTGAATCCAAGCGCGAAGTGGCGGTGAAGTGAGGCATATTTGTCCCACTGCAACTCGCCCTGTAGCCATGACTCATTGCCACACACAAGCTGCTCGGCGGCTGCCCATGGCTCATAGTCGCTGCTGCTTCGCAAGCCCATAGCCACTACCCGCAGGCGGCTTCCGCTGGTGGGATAGATTTCGTGATTAAGGGTGTTGCGCTCAAATGTGGCACGAGCCTGCCACATTTTGTAGTGTGCCTCGTCGTGCCCCACCGCCGAGTAATCCACCACATTGCTCTGATAGAAGCGGTCGTGCAGGTAGCCATATCCCAGCCCAACCGTGAGCCGCGACCGGCGGCCCATGGCGAAGCCGGCATTGAGCCTGGCATAGCGGTCGTTGTTGATGATGAAGGTGGGCAACTCGTCCTCATAGAAGAGCATGTCGCTCGCATAGAATTTCTGCTTCGATGTCACCGCCTCGATTTGCAGCTCGGTGGGCCGTGGCAGGTTGAAGGCCACTCGCGCCAGCAGGCGGCCGGCATAGTAGCTCTGCCCCACCCAGCCATCGACCGAGGCGTCGAAGGAGTGATAATTGAGCGTGTTGTAGTTGAGCGAGAGATACATCATGCTGTTGGTCGACGAGGTGAGCCACCCTCCCACGCCGGCCGACACGTTGTCGCGCACCTTCGCGTCGAAGCCCAGAGTGAACATCCGGCTCGCCGGCTTATACTCGGCATGAGGCACAAAGTCCTTGAGCTTCCCCGAGGTGATGGCACGGTAGTAGGCTATCTTGGCCTGCTCCACATTGAGAGTGTCGCGCTCTCCTCGCATGAAGAGGTGGCGCAGATAGTCGTTCTGCTTCTCATTCTTCGCCCCTTGCACGCTCACCGAGTCGAAAATCACCTTCGGCGTGCGGCTCTTGAACAACTCACGCGCAAACACTCGCGACTGCCTCGGCACACGCCTCGCCACGCGCCCCTTTATCGAGTCGATTATCGCTATTGTGCGGTCGTAGCCTATCTTGTAGATGGCTCGCGCCTTGGGAAAGTCGAGCAACCCAAACTCGCTCAGGTTGAGCACCATCTTTATGCCCACGCTGTCGGGGATTTCCACATTCTCATCTTGGATTATCATCGTCTCGACCTGGTCGACAAGGCTGTTCATATCAATCTTCGAACTGCCCGACGACACGTCAACGCCCAGCACAAACTCGGGAGCGAAAGTGCTGCGCATCACATCAACCGGGAAGTTGTCGTAGATTCCGCCATCAAATATGGGCAAGCCATTGATATACTGTGGCTTAAATACGATAGGAAAGCTCATTGAGGCACGTATCGCCTCGCCAAGCCCGCCACTGCCAAGCACCAGCTTGCGCTTGTTGAACACATCGCTCGCCACACAGCGGAATGGCACAAAAAGCCTGTCGAAATTGCCACCGCACTGCGCCGTGTAGGGCGTGAACAGCTCAAGAAAACCAAAGTTCATGGGCAGAGGACTGATGAGGCTCGATGGCAGCAAGTCGAGCTTCACCTTCACCGAGTCGTCGCTCACAAAGTTGAGCTTTACCATGGCTGGCGTGGGCTGCTTGCGATCGAAGTAGTAGGTGAGGTTCTCATTAATCACACCCGTCGACCAGTCGCTGAAGTCCTTCGACATGAGCATCTGCATCATCTCCTCGGGAGTGAAACCGGCGGCATAGAGTCCGCCCACAATAGCGCCCATCGAGGTTCCCGCAACGTAGTCGATAGGAATCTCGTTGTCCTCAAGAGCCTGAATCACACCAATATGGGCAATGCCCTTAGCGCCGCCACCACTAAGCACCAGCCCCACCGATTGCGCCATTGCAGCTGCCGCCGTGACCAATGCTCCCAAAATCAGCAATCCTCTCCTCATCACTTTTAATCCAAAATTACCATCATAGC
>CAMGFF010000334.1 GCA_946055125.1 uncultured Prevotellaceae bacterium
ACTTTGCGATATTTTACGCAAATATAGTGATAGTTTTGCTAATAAACTACCATTGCGGCATATTTTTATAGATTATTAAACATAGCTCGTGGGCCATTGTGCCATGCCGTGCAAAAAGAATGGCAGCACACAGCGCGGAGCCGTGGCTGCCAAATGGTTGAGGCACAGTGCTGTTATTGCTTGGGGAGGTGCACGTCGATTTGTGGGAATGGGAAGCTGAGGCCGTGCCGTGGAAACTCGGTGTAGATTTTCTCATTAACACTAAAATACACACTCCAGTAGAACTCCGAGCGTGTCCAGGCACGAATGGTGATGTTCACGCTGCTGTCGGCAAGCTCGCTCAGCGCCACGAAGGGTGAGCAGTCCACTTTGGCGATTTTCTCCTCGATGGCTTTCTTCTGGTTGTTCTGCCACTCCAGGGCTTTCTCCTTCAGGCGGTCGCGGTGGTGGAAAATGCGGTAGAGCAGCGAGCGGCGCTTGGCCTGTGTGCCGGTCGGGTCGTCGCCGGCCGGGTTGTGGCTGTCGGTGGCTGTGGTGTCGGCAATGTTGCGCATTTTCCTGTCGTCCTCGCGGTATTGCTTCACCACGCGATCGTCGGCGGCGAGAATGTCGAGGGCCACGCGCCGAGCCACCTCCACGTCGTCGCCATAGGAAATGCCCACCACCCACTCAAGGCGGCGGTATTCCTCCTTGGAGTAGTTGTTGATGGTGCCGGTTGAGAGCTGGCCGTTGGGCACGATTATGGCTTTATTGTCGACGGTGTTGAGCACGGTGTGGAAAATCTGTATTTCCTTCACGGTGCCGGTCATTCCGCCAAACTCGATGAAGTCGCCAATCTTGTAGGGCTTTATGAAGAG
Source organism: uncultured Prevotellaceae bacterium (assembly GCA_946055125.1). GTDB lineage: Bacteria > Bacteroidota > Bacteroidia > Bacteroidales > Muribaculaceae > CALZFJ01. The sequence continues at coordinate 858 of CAMGFF010000334.1, forward strand.
GATTAGCACGCCGCCGGCAAAGTTCTGGAGAGTGCCGCTTAGCGCCATACCAATGGCCACGCCGGCCGAGGCGAAGATGGCGATGAAGGAGCTGGTCTCGATGCCGAGGATTCCTATCACCACCACCACGAGGATAAAGAGCAGGGAAATCTTGATGAGGCTGAGGATGAAAGTGCCGAGTGAGCGGTCGAACTCGCGCCGAATCATCACGGCCTGCACTATCTTGTAGAGGCGGTTGATGAGGAAGCGGCCAATGTAGAACACCAGCGCGGCAATGAGAATGCGTAAGCCGAGGCTTATTGCGCCATCGATCATGCGGGCTATGAAGTCATCGAGCGACCAGCTGCTCAAAGCCTGCTTCAGCGCCTCGGCCTTGGCGGCGCGGGCGGCGGCAATGGAGTCGGTTTCGGCAGCTACGGTGGTGGTGAGTTGAAGAAGAGTGTTCATCATGAGTGTGTGCAAGGGTTGAGGTTAGTTGTTTATGGCTCTGTACCACTGCAGGGTGGAGTAGAGCTCGTCGTTGTCGTGGGAGTTGAGCCCATAGATTGAGGTGGAGAGGCCGGAGTAGGTTTCGGGATTCACGGGGATTCCGAAAATATGGGGTGTGGCCACCTTGTAGGTGACGGCGAGGCTCAGAGCCTCGTTGAAGGGGGCGACAAGGCTCTCATCGGAGGCGATAAGGCGTGTGTATTGCCCGAAGTCGTAGAAGATGCGCGTGCCTGTGATAGCGGCGCGGTTGTAGTATTGCAGGCCCGAGGTCGACTCAAGCTCCCTGGCGGTTGCGTGGATCGAGCGGCAGGTGGCAGCGAGCGCGTCGAGCCTGGTGCAGTCCACTATCGCCAGCGTGAGGCCCGAAGAGGAGCCGAGGTATGACTCATACACCTTGTCGCAAATTGCGGGAAGATTGACCACGTCGGCAAAGAAAAGCGGCACGGTGACGTCGTAGGGCATGCCGTCGTAGGGGATTTCGGCGGGACTTGCGATGAGGTAGTGCGTCTTGTTGCGCAGCTCATAGGCCACCTCTATTCCGCCCATGTAGCATGCGTCGGCATAGATGAACGAGAACACATTGGCGGGCAGGGCATCGGCAAGGGAGTCGATTGGCATAGTCGCGCTGTAGTCGATGCCGAAGTATCGTGGGCGGCGGTCGGTGGAGCTTTTCGGGAGGGTGTTGGCCCAGCCGGCAGCGTGCGACCACAGCACCAGCCCATAGTCGTGGGCGGGCGCAAAGGCCTGAGCGTCGGCCATCACCTCGGCAAAACGCTGCTTGGTGACCGAGAGGCCTATGGTGGCGTCGTAGGTCTTGAGCGTGATCGTGGCAGTGGCTTTCTCGTCGCTGTTGTATTTCAGCTCAATGAGCTGCGGATCCTGATTGTAGGAGGCGCGGTAGATGAGGAGGCGGCAGTCGCTCTTGGCGTAAGTGGCGAGTGCGGTCTTCATCTCGGCAATATCGACGGCGTCCTGGCCGCTCATGGAGTTGGTGGCTATCATGTAGACGAGCAGGGTGCGCTTGGCCGGGAGCCGGGGCTCGTCCTTCTTGTCGCCGCACGAGGCTGCTGTGGCAGCAATGGCGAGAAAGAGGACCAGGCGGTGGAATAATTTCATTTCGTAGTGCTGTTTTGCTTTTTTACTTCAATAATAAACTACAAAATTAGCTAAATAATGGCAATCGCG
>CAMGFF010000335.1 GCA_946055125.1 uncultured Prevotellaceae bacterium
AGGGCGCCGTAGATGTTGGTGCGGTAGTTGCGCTGCACGGGCACGCTTGCCACCTCCAGCTCGCGCAGGTCGGCGTCGCTCTCCTTGGCGGTGAGCTTCACGTCCACTGTGCTGCGGGTCTCGTCCATGAGCAGGTAGTTGAACGAGAGATACTTATAGGCTGTTCCGCCTATGGTGATGCCCTCGGTGGGCAGTAGTGCGTCGGTGAAGGTCACGTCGATGGGAGTGCCGGTGGCCGTGCCCTCGCCCACGAGGCTAAGTGTGGGGTGAAGCTGCTTCACAACCACCGAGGTGGTGGCTACACTAAGTCCGCTTGCCACAGCTGCATCCCAGTCGCTGGTGGCGAAGTTGAGCTGTGCGAAGGGGCGCTTGAGCGTAACGGCCTCAGTGGCGGGGCCGGCCACAACGTAGTTGCTTACCACCTTGAAGAATGCGTCGCGGTTCTCAGCGTTGGCCGGGGCAGTGCCGTAGTTCATATCCACGGTGCGGGTGCCGGGGTTGAAAGAATAGGGAGCGCCATCGGCCTGGGCCCAGAACACGATGTCGTAGGCCTTGCCGGTCACGAGCTGCAGATTCACAGTGGCTGTGCGGTTGCTCATATCCACAGGCGTAGTGCCGGGAGCAACTGAAAGAGGTACATTGGTTCCCGCCTCGTAGGCTGCCACATAGAGCTTTGTGGCGGTGGTGCCGTCGCCTACGGTACGCGACTGCAATCCAGTGGGTAACTGCACGGCAAATGTCACGTTGCCGTCGCCGGTGGGTTCGTCAATCTTCTCGCTCGAGCAAGAAGCCGCGAAGAGCATCATTGATGCTGCGAAAATCGAAAATAGCTTTTTCATAAATTTTTTAGTTTTATGGGAGAGAGCTTTCACCCTCCCCCGGGTTAATAATATTAATTGGTTTATAATTTTCGTTGCTTTATTTCGATGTTGAACTCGCCGTCGAAGTCGGAGTCGATGCTCACGCCGCTGCTGGCGGTCTGGGTGAGGAACTTGCCGCGCACTATGGTGTGGTAGTTGCGCCGGGTGGGCACCTTGATGGCGTCGCTGGTGACCATGAGCTTGCCCTCGGTGTCGTACACCGCCACGATCACCGACACGAACGACTCCACGCCGTTGACCATCACATAGTCGAAGCCGAGCGAGGCCTCGCCGCTCTCGGTGGGCGTTATCTTGGAGTCGAACGACACGCCCGTGCGCGAGTCGATGGGCTTGTCGGTGAACATGTTGTAGACGCAGGGCATGAAGCCGGCGTAGTAGTAGCGTATGTTGTACTGCGTGAGGTCCACCTTCCTCACACCGGTGTCCTTGGTGTCGCCGTCCTTGGGCTCGCTGTCGCCGCGCGAGTCGTCGCCGCCCTCGCCGGCACGCGCCTCGTTGCGGCTCTCCTCCTCGTCGATGAACTCCTTGAGGTCGACGGTGATGAACTCAAACTTGGCGAGCGGGCGCTCCATGGCCACGTCGATGGTGTCGGGCGGCCCCACCTCTGTGCGCCCCGCCACGGTGCAGGGCTGCAGGCCGCGGAAGGCGTCGCGCATGTCGGTGTTGCCGGTGTGCGGCCCGCGCAGGGTTATCTCCTCGAAGTTGTAGGGGTCGTAGTAGAGGCTCAGGCCGCGCCGCTCCACGAAGTCGGCCCACACGGCGAGGGCGTAGTCGCCCACGGGGAGGCTGAAGTCGAGCACGCAGTCGTAGTCGCCGGGCGTGACCTCGCGCGTGACGGTGGTGGTGTAGGCGGCGTGACGCGCCACCGTGCCGTCGGGCAGCTGCGGGTAGGCGTTGACCAGCAGGCGCATGAGCCGCGGCCCGCGAGCGTCGTCGCGGCCGGGAATGAGGCTCACGTCCTGCTCGGTGAGCATGGTGGCGAAGCTCAGCCGCACCACGGTGGCCGTGGTGGGAGGGGCCGAGGGCACCTCGTGCACGTCGCAGGCCGCGAGAAGCAGCGCCATGCCCATGATGATATGTCGCAGAAGGAGCTTCATGGGCGGCGGCGGTTGAGGCTGAACGAATAGCATATGGAGACGGCGGCGTTGTCGACGCCCCACCACGTCTCGCGCTCCGAGCCGGTGAGGAAGCCGTTGTGGCGGTTCACATACTTGTCGGAGTGCACGCGGTAGGCCCCGCAGCCCACCGAGAGCTCCACCCTCCAGTGGCCGGAGCCGCGCAGGGGCAGGCGGCAGCCCACGTTCACGCCGCCGCCCACGGCGGGCGTGTTGCGGCTGTGGCTCTGGCGGCGAAGGCCGCCCCCGGTGGCGAAGTTGTAGTAGGCAAGTGCGGCGTGGGCGGCTGCGAAGAAGCCCGTGTTGTCGCGGCGCAGCCACAGGCGCAGCTCGGGGTTGACGCTGAGGGTGCGGAACTTCACCTTGTAGGTGAAATAGTTCCACGCGGAGTAGTACACCGGCACCGAGAGCGAGAGGCGCGGCACGAGGTCGAGCTCCACGCCCAGGTTGGCCACGAGCAGCGCCAGGCCCACGGCATTGGTCTTCACCGTGAGGCGGCGGTCCCACGGGCGGCCCACGG
>CAMGFF010000336.1 GCA_946055125.1 uncultured Prevotellaceae bacterium
TTGCGGGCATTTTTTTAATGATTTCTTTCATTTTAAGTTGGATTTTGTTTTTGTCAAAAAATTAATATAAAGTACAAATGGTAATATGTTTATGGAAAAATATTTTTTTGTCAAACAAAAAGTACTCGTGTTATTTTTTTTCTATTGTTTGAAGTTGAAGAAACTCGCAACAACCCAAAGTGCTGCCTCCTTGCGGCCGTCCGTCACAGGTTTTTCAGCGTAGAGATAGCCTTCATGGGGCTCTCGGCCTTAAACACATAGTTGCCCGCCACCAGGGCGTCGGCGCCGGCTTCCTTGAGCTGCCGGCCGGTCTCGGCGTTCACTCCGCCATCCACCTCTATCACTGCGTGCGAGCCGGTTTCCTCAATGAGGCGGCGAAGCTCCTGCACCTTGCGCAGCGTGCCGCTTATAAACTTCTGTCCGCCAAAGCCGGGATTAACCGACATGAGCAGCACCAGGTCGAGGTCGGGGAGTATGTCGCGAAGCATGCACACAGGCGTGGCGGGATTGAGCGTCACCCCGGCTTTCATGCCGGCCGCCTTTATCTGCTGCACCACGCGGTTGAGGTGCGTGCAGGCCTCATAGTGCACGTTCATTATCTCGGCTCCGCAGTCCTTCACCTCGTTGATAAACTTCTGCGGCTCCACTATCATCAGGTGCACGTCGAGGGGCTTGCGGCATGCCTTCTGCACATATTTCAGCACCGGGAAGCCAAAGGATATATTTGGCACAAACACGCCGTCCATCACGTCGATGTGAAGCCAGTCGGCCTCACTGGCGTTAATCATCTCAAGGTCTTTGTTCAGGTTGCCGAAATCGGCCGAAAGCAGCGATGGTGATACTATCATAATTTCTTCAGTTTCTTAGTTGTCATTGAAAATTCTTGTTGCCGTTATTCTTCTTCAAGCCCTGGTAAGCAAGGAACGAGATTATAGCAAGTCCAAGCGCATAGCCTGCCCAGGTGAGGTAGTGGTTGTAGTGCTCTATCTGCGTCATCAGCTCCTCTTGTGGCACAAAGGTGTGCAGCCAGTAGCCCATGAGTGCAAGCACCGCATTCCATATTCCCGCGCCAAGGGTGGTGAAAAGGGCAAACGTGCCGAAGTTCATGCGTGCCAGTCCGGCGGGTATCGAGATAAGCTGGCGCACTGCCGGGACGAGGCGGCCCAGGAAGGTCGATATAGCCCCGTGCTTGTCGAAATATGCCTCAGCCTTCTGCACCTTCGCGGCATCGATGAGGCAAATGTGGCCAAAGCGGCTGTTGGCAAAGGCATACACCAGCGGGCGCCCTATCCACAGTGCCAGCACATAGTTGATTGCAGCACCAATGAGTGCCCCAAGCGTGGCAAAGGCCCACACAAGATAAATGTTCAAGTCGGGATTCTCCATTGCAAAGTAGGCTGCCGGAGGCACCACCACCTCGCTCGGAAAAGGAATGAACGAGCTCTCCACTGCCATGAGCAGCATTATCGTTCCATAGTTGAGATTGGCCTGAAACCACTGAAATACCGTCAATATATCCATAAATCCAAATTTTCTGCAAAGTTAGTGAAAAACCCCGAATTATAAGCCAGTCGAGATAAAGAAATCACTTTTAGTTAGAGGAAATTACAAAAAATTTGTGCAAATCTCAGCAAAGTGGAAAAATTCCTTTTTTCTCAACTTTGCTGAGGTGTTGTCTGATTGTTTTTTTTGACAAAACTCGCTCAGCCTTGCCTCACCACTTTTCTTATATCCGCTTTTATGTGATTAAGTTCAGAATATGAGTTATCTACGCTGAACGATCTCCTTAAAACCTGATATTCAAAGGATTCATTGAGCAACGCCTTACCTATTCGACTTACAAGGTTATATATCGAATGGCCCTGCATATATAAATAGCAATTCGTTGCAGTGACACCAAGCTCTTCCAAGCGTTGAATCGTAACCTGCAGTTCCTCTGCCGGTTCTTCACCGGCTCTTTCTAACAGGTTGTCTATATTGATTTTTATTCTTTGCAACACACCCTCTCCGTTATTCTGCAGCAAATCCTTTTGGTTTCCTTGAACACTATCGATTGCATTGCACATAGCGTCGAGCGTGAGTCCCTTGTGCGAAAGGCGTTTTTTGGTGAGCATAATCACAAATGTCTCGTAAATCGTAGTGCTTAATGCGACAAGAAATGCCGTAAAATCAAATGCTGTCTTATCCCTCCAATTCTCCCATTCGGCCTGTAATGCCCCGCCCCAGCAATGATGATTTTCCCATGAATAGGTGTACGTCTGGAGTATGTAATGCTCTGCATCAAAGTTCTCCCTACCAAGAATATAATCAAAATCACTATCCACACACAACACATAGTTCGGATTTGCCTGTGAACTGTGCTTCATTATATACGATTTCCCCGTTATGCGCTTTTCTCCCATTCGCACAAAGGGTAAGAATCTCACTTTCTTGCCCTTCACCCTTTCGGCTATGAGCACTTGCCAGAAGTCGATATCCTCCAAAGCCTCCACCCTAAAACATATATCA
>CAMGFF010000337.1 GCA_946055125.1 uncultured Prevotellaceae bacterium
TGATGGCTCCCGAGGGCTTCGCCCAGCCCGCCACGGTGGGCTATCCCATAGGAGCCGCCGCAGTGGCAGCCACCGGTATAGCCTTCGTGAGATGGATAAAGCGGGTGCGCACAAGCACAAGGCTGTAGATAAAAGACAAAAAACGGGTGTGTCAAAATTGGAAAATATTATCAAACCGAATTTCGACACACCCCTTTATTTTTAGCAGCTTATTTCACGAAGAGGTAGGTGGCTACGCTCTCGTGTCCCTGATAGTAGGCGCGTGCCTTGATGAGCTTGGCGTTGCCGATTGACACGGGTGACTTCCACACGCGGGAGTCGGATGTCGGGTCGGAACCGTCGATGGTGTAACGAATCTCTACGCCGGGATAGCAGGCATTGGCCTTGAGCTTGCCATTCTCCACCACGATGCCTGGCTGGTTGAGGTGGAAATCTACGCCGAGGCGTGCCAGTCGCGGCAGCTCGCGGGTGCCGATGCGCAAATTATACTTAGCCATCTCGGCCTTGAAGAGAGCCACATCGGTGGCACCCTCGCCCCATGCAGGGGAGGCGTTCCAGCCACGTTCGGCCATACCGAGGATGCGCGGGAAGGTGTATCGCTCCACCATGCGGAGGCTGCGAATGGTTTCCGACCAAATTTGCGACTGCACGCCCACCACATTTTCGCGCTTGGTGAGAGCGGGCTTGCCGGCAGCCACTTTCGAGAGATCTACGGGCTTTCCCCAACGATCCTCGCGAGCCGAGTAGTAGGAATTAAATGGAAGAGCGCTCCAAGCGGTGAACTCGTTGCACCAGCCGCCCCAGCGCAGACCCTGCTCATCCTGGTGAGGAGTGTAGGCCATATCGAAGTAGAAGTTGCGCACGTTGCTCATCACCACGGGATAGCCCTCATTGGCAAGAGTATTGGGCACCACATCGAGGTTGCCATTGGTGTTCCAAGTGTTGATTACGCCAAAGCGCGGAGCCACGCGGCGGTTGAAGTCGTTGCTGTGACCTGTTGCAGCCTCCTGCCAGCCGGCAGCCTTCACGCCGTCCATTGCGATATAGGCCGACATGCGATCGACGAAGAACTCCGATAGCTCGTGCATCGACTTCATGCCATTCACCTTCATGAATGCCTGAGCCTCGGGCGAGCCTTCGAGTGCTCCGTGAGCCACCTCGTCGCCGCCAAAGTGGAAGGCGAGCAGCTTATCGCCGGCCTCGCGGTGCATGGCCAGCACTTCATCGAACACTTTCTCAAAGAAGCGATAGGTGCCGGGCAGGGCAAGGTTCACCACATTGTCGGTGAAATACTGTGCCGAGACATACTTCGATGTGTCGCGCGGATCCCAAATGCGGTAGCGCTCGGCCTCGGCGGGATTGGTGTCCTTGAGCTTGTTGTAGCGAGCCTTGAGAGCCACCACAAGAGCATGGCAATGACCCGGAGCATCAAATTCGGGGATAATCTTCACGCCCTTGGCGGCTGCAAATCGCACAAGCTCCACATATTGCTTGCGTGAGAGATACATATCGGTGCGCTTTAGGTGCGACTTCATGTCGTAGCCATTATACACGAGTGCCATGTGGCGCGAGTTGTTTTCCACGTAGGTGCATTCGCGCACGGCACCCACCTGGGTGAGTTCGGGTATGCCCGGAATTTCGAGGCACCACGACTCATCGTCGCTAAGGTGGAGGTGGAACACATTCACCTTGTAGGCGGCAAGGTTGGCAATGAATCTTTTAAGCTCCTCGAAGTTGATAAAGTTGCGTGCAATGTCGAGCATAAGGCCGCGGTGAGCGAGGTCGGGATAGTCGGTGATGGTGGCACAGGGGAGCTTTGTGCCGGCTGTCTCGATGGCTGCGATGAGGGTCTTCACGCCATTGAAAGCGCCGGAGGCGGTGGCGCCCACTATCTCAATGCCCTGCTTGCCCACGGTGAGAGTGTAGCCCTCGTCGCCGGGAGCCACGCCGGGCTTCACGCTGAGCTTAATGGCAAACTTGGCTGCGGCATCGCCTGTGGAGATGCCATTGGCAGCGAGCCTCTCGCCGAGATAGGCAGCGGCGTTCTTCATGGTGGTACACTTGCCGGCAGCATCGTCGCAGCTCACGCTCACGAGCTTTGGCATCGAGGCAAAGCCCTTGGCGAGAGCTACCTGCTTGGGAGCGGGAAACACATTGTCCCACACCGAGCCGGCGAGCTTCAGGCCGCGAGGATTCACCTCGTTGTTGAACTGATACACAAAATTTCCGTCGGGATAATTGGCATAATTATCGGGATTAACATCGGCGAGCGACGTCTGCGCCGAGAGCGATGCCGCGCAGACAAGGGCGGCACCCATGAGCAAAAGGTTACGTTTCATAGTTTTTCGAAACAAATGGGTATTATGATTGATAATGTAATTTTTCGGTCGTTATGTAGTCGAGCAGTGCTTCGCAGGAGTCCTCGAGCAAGTCGAGCACCAGCTCAAAACCTTCGCTGCCCTCATAGTAGGGGTCGGGCACATGGTCGTAGTGGGGAAACCGGCGGA
>CAMGFF010000338.1 GCA_946055125.1 uncultured Prevotellaceae bacterium
GCTGAGCTGGGTGGAATGACCCCTCTCGAGGCTGCTCACACTCCCACCATCGACTCGCTGTGCAGCCGCGGCCGCTGTGGCACGCTATCTACCGTGCCGCAGGGCTACGAGCCGGGCAGCGAGGTGGCGCACCTCTCTCTGCTTGGCTACGACTTGCCCACGGTTTTCGAGGGGCGTGGCTCGCTCGAGGCTGCAAGCATGGGCATCGACATCGAGCCTGGTGAAGTGGCCATGCGATGCAACATCATCTGCATCGAAAACGATAAAATCAAGAACCACTCGGCCGGTCACATCTCCGATGCCGAGGCCCGCGAGCTTATCGCTTTCCTCAATGACCAATTGGCCGACGACCGCGTGCGTTTCTTCCCCGGCGTGTCCTATCGCCACCTGCTCAAGATTCGCGGCGGCGACAAGCGCGTGCACTTCACCCCTCCCCACGATGTGCCGGGCACTCCCTTTGCCCGGGTTATGCCTTGGGCTGAGTGCGATGAGGCGAAGCCCACTGCCGAGCTTATCGGCAACCTCATTCTCCGCTCACAGGAGATTCTCCCCTCCCACCCCGTGAATGTGAAGCGCGTGGCCGAGGGAAAGGACCCCGCCAACAGCATATGGCCATGGTCGGCCGGCTACAAGCCCGCCATGCCCACTCTGCATGAGAAGTTTGGTATAGGCCGAGGCGCTGTGATTTCGGCCGTCGACCTTATTCGCGGCATTGGCATCTATGCCGGGCTGGAGCCTATCATGGTCGAAGGCGCCACGGGGCTTTTTAATACCAACTATGCCGGTAAGGCTCAGGCTGCTATCGATGCCCTCGCGGGCGACTTCGACTTCGTATTCCTCCACATCGAGGCTCCCGACGAAGCCGGACATGAGGGAAACTTCGAGCTGAAAAAGCGCGTGATTGAGGACATCGACAACAAGGTGTGCAAGCCTATCGTGGAGGCCGTGAGCCACATGGCCGAGCCGGTGACTATCGCACTGCTCCCCGACCACCCCACCCCATGCCGCCTGCGCACTCACTCGGCAGCCCCGGTGCCGTTCTTCATTTGCCGCCCGGCCGACACCCCCGACGACGTGACCGCTTTCAATGAGCGCACTGCCCGCAATGGCTCGCTCGGTGCTCTCTCCGATGCCGGATTTATCAACTTACTTCTTCGACGAACCTTATAACTATTGATATTTATGGAATACTACAGTACCAACCACCAGACGCGCAACGTCTCGCTCCGTGAGGCCGTTGTGAAAGGACTGGCTGCCGACCGTGGCTTGTTTATGCCTGAGCGCATTCCGCAGTTGCCAAAGGCTTTCTTTAAGAATATTGGCAACCTCTCCCTTCAGGAAATCTCCTACGCCGTGGCCAACACTCTATTCGGTGAGGATATGGACTCTCAGGAGCTGAAAAATATTGTATACGACACTCTCAACTTCGACATTCCGCTCGTGCACGTGAATGGCGACATCTATAGCCTCGAATTATTCCACGGCCCAACTGCTGCTTTCAAGGACGTGGGCGCTCGCTTCATGGCGCGACTGCTGGGCTACTTCACACGCCGTGGCGGCAACTCCGGCATGGTGAATGTGCTCGTAGCCACCTCGGGCGACACCGGAAGCGCTGTGGCCAATGGCTTCCTGGGCGTGGATGGCGTGCGCGTTTTTGTGCTATATCCTGAGGGGAAAGTGAGCAAAATTCAGGAGGCACAGTTCACCACCCTGGGCCAGAACATTACGGCCCTTGAGGTGAATGGCACTTTCGACGACTGCCAGCGACTGGTGAAGCAGGCGTTCCTCGACGATGAACTGAACTCGAAGATGAGCCTGAGCAGTGCCAACTCTATCAATGTGGCTCGCTTCCTCCCACAAATGTTCTACTACTTCTATGCCTACGCACAGCTACAGCAGCGAAACCAGACAGACAAGGACCTGGTGGTGGCCGTGCCAAGCGGTAACTTCGGCAACATCACTGCCGCCCTCATCGGCAAGCGCATGGGTTTGCCTATTAAGCGATTCATTGCTGCCAACAACCGCAACGACATCTTCTACAACTATCTCCTCACCGGCAACTATGAGCCTAAGCCATCGGTGACTACAATCGCCAATGCCATGGACGTGGGCGACCCGAGCAATTTCGCCCGCGTGCTCGACCTCTATGGCCACTCTCACGAGCGCATCTGCGCCGAGATTAGCGGCTGCTCCTACACCGATGAGCAAATAAGCGACACCCTTGCCCGCTGCTTCAAGGATAATGGCTACCTCCTCGACCCTCACGGCGCCGTGGCCTATCGCGCCCTCATGGAGCAACTGAAGCAGGGCGAAACAGGTGTGTTTGTCGAAACCGCACACCCTGCCAAGTTTAAGGACACTGTGGAGTCGATCATCGGCGAAAGTGTGACCGTGCCCGAGCGCCTCGAGAAATTCATGCAAGGCAAGAAGCTGACCATAAAGATGCCCTCAGGCTTCACAGCATTCAAGAAGTTCCTCCTCTCGGTGTGAGCCGGTGGCATCA
>CAMGFF010000339.1 GCA_946055125.1 uncultured Prevotellaceae bacterium
TGGTGGGGGCAATGAGTGCTGTGGCGGCCTGCCCGTCGGGCAGGGTGATCGTGCACCGGTCGGCGCGTGAGGGTGGCGTGGTGAGGGAGGCGAGGCGGTTGGCGAGGCTGCTCACGAGGCCGTTTTCCACAAAGTTATTCACCCAGCGAGCGTTGCCGAAGGTGCGGCTCTTGTGTGCCACGGCAGCCTCGATTGCGCCGACGAGAGCCTTGTGTGCGTCGGCGGTGAGGCAGTAGTCGCACTCGCTGAGGAGCTTGAGGGCAATGTCGAGGAGCTCGCCGGCCGAGTAGTCGGGGAAACGGAAGTGGTAGGGGAATCGGGCCTCCATGCCGGGATTCATGCTGAGCATCGCTTTCATTTCGCGCTCATATCCGGCCAGCACCACAATCATGTCGGGGTCGGGCTGGGCGAGCACTGTGAGCAGGGCCTCAATCACGCGCATGCCATAGTCCTTGCGGTCGCCGCAGCCGTCGTAGAGGGTGTAGGCCTCATCGATGAAAAGCACATTGCCGCGGGCCTCCTGCAGCACGGCGTTGATGTTCTGCTCGGTCTCGCCTATGTAGCGGCCCACGAGCTTGGAGCGCTCGGTGCATATCACCTCGCCGCGCGAGAGCATTCCCAGCGAGCGGAAAATCTTGCCCAGCTGCCGTGCCACAGTGGTCTTGCCCGTGCCGGGGGTGCCGGTGAAGATGAAGTGGCAGGGCATAGCGCGGCGCGTGGCCAGGCCGGCACTACGGCGCATCACGCCCAGGTGCACCTTGTGGAGCGCTGTGGCGATGTTTGCCTTCAGCTCGGTGAGGCCCACTAGGGCGTTAAGCCCCTCCATGCTCTCGGCAAAGTCGACCGCGCTCCCTGCGAGCGAGAAGCCATCGAGGTCGCACTCCTCGATGGTTGAAACGGTGCTGCGAGGGTCGGCGGCGCCACCGCTGCCATATTCATCGAAGATGCGCCGGCTCACCTGCCCGGTGATGAGCTGGTGCAGGGCGCGGTTGATAGAGCCAACCACATCGGGCTGAAGCATGAGGTGGGAAAAATCGCGCTCAATGATTTGGCGCAGGCGAGCGCCGGCGGCAGGGGAGGTCGAGAAGTCGTGGCGGCGGAGGTAGGTGTGGGCATAGTGCACCAGCTCATTGCTGCCGGCAATCGACTGCACGAAAAAATTCCCGGCAGGAAAGAATTGCCGCAGCGAGGGATAAGCCTCGAAAAGAGCCTCCACCTCCTTGCTCGTGCCCACGAGCATCACGCCCCAGCCCGAGGAGCCGGCGGCCAGGCGAGCGGTGAACAGGCTCGCAACCTTAGATCCACTTGGCGAGAGCAGCGCAGAGATGGAGGACAGCTTCAGCAAGCTGCCGTCGCATGATTCGAAAAGTGAGTTCACCCGGTCGGTCAAGTCTTGGGTCATACGCGATTCGCACAGGTCGCTGCAATCCACCTTTCGCACGCTGAGCTCGGGGCAAAGGAGATGCGGCAGCGTGCCATGGGCAAGCATATTCGATGCCACGACCACAAAGTTGCGGCACACCGAGATTGAGGTCAGCTGGTTGTCGTGCCGCCAGCGGTTGATGAGGCGCAGCTTGGAATATTCAATCACGCGGTCGATGATTGGGCGCGAGCCGGGGGTGCAGAGCAAGATTTTCCAGGCGCTCGGGTTGAAGTCGGCCTCCTTCACCACCCACTCCGCGCTGCGGTGGGTCACGGGGTGGTGGGCAGTGCGGCTGAAGTTGACTCCATCGAAGACCATTGTGAAAGTGTCGGTGGGTGTGGAGCCGGAGTAGATTACAAAGTGATACACATCGGGCAGCCATGGATAATCGGAGTGCAAGCGCAGACGGGCGTAGGGGCGGTCGCCCGACGCATCGGAGGCTCTCAGCTCCACGCTGCCCATGGGCTGGTAGCAGGAGTTGTGGCAGCGCACCGCTATGCTGTCGGCAGCGGTGATGTGGCGCGAGAGGTGCAGGTTGAGCGCCACATTGGCAGCTACGAGTCGTGCCGAGCAGCGGTTCACGCCTATGGGCACCGGCTCGGTTGTGGCGTGGTCATTGTCGAAGAGGTCAAGCTCTTCGGCCTTGCGTTCAAAGGGGTTCAGTGATTCTTGGGAGATGAAATCATCGAGAAGCCGGTCGAGCGACTGCTCCTCATCGGGGTTGTATTTCTTTTTCATAACATTCAATTGTCTTAATAGTGAGAAAAATAGCTAAATAGTTGATATATAAGCTAATAGGGAATGAGTAGCCAGCATGTCAAAGAACACAGCACACCCTGCATCGAGAGTGAGAGAACACGCATTTAGCGCGTGCGCTGCAAGGTTAATTATCCAAATTGGGACATGGATAATCAACATCGCAGAACCGCTCCTATTGCGGGCTTCGCCTGATTGCTGTGATTCTTCAGTGAAATAGTCATTGATTTTCTCGTGTGTGTGAATGTCATGAAGCGGCGGTGGCAATGCTCCGCCTAAATCGTCGGCGCAAAATTACCATCTATGCCCGAAATTTCCAAAT